>DATNKA010000043.1:0-2509 GCA_035603655.1 Candidatus Acidiferrales bacterium
AACCTATTTTTGCTTCTCGAAATCAAAGGCGCTCTTGCCACCTGATTCTTTGTTCTCAAAAACCACGTGAATTGAATTCCCGTCAGGAGCCACTGACAAACGCGAAATGCTCACAATCTTTCCATTGCGCTTGCTCGTAAGTTCCACTGTCCGAGCATTCAGTCTTTTGGCAGAAACCATCGTGTGGCCGGGGTCATCTTCCACCGGATAAAAGTTCCCATCGAATTTCGTCGTCAACCCTCTCAATGAAACTTCAGCCGGGGGGGGAGTGCACCCGACGAATTCCAGCGCTTTTTCACGGCGCGCTTTATCGTGAACTATCGTCCAAGCGTAAACAGCAAAATACCTGCCAATAGAACGACGGCCATCATACCCATGTTCTTGCGATTGACGGTCGTCGTTTTCGAGATCGTGAGTTGGTATATTGTCGCCAGCATCCACACCACCGAGGATAGTGCAGCTACAAAGAAACAAATAATTAATAAGGCGAGCGGATGTCCAAATTCCCACATGTGAAGTATCCCCATCGATACAGGAAAGGCCAAGGAAAATGGGGCCGACAACCACCACCAAGCCTCCATCTTGTCCAAGCGGCGGAAGCTAATACCCCACCAGACAGTTACCAGCAAGACAACAGGCGATAGAAGGAATATTAGAAAAGGAACGATAAGAATAATCGAACGCTGCAGCTTAAATGAGTCAGCGGGCCTGAGTTCGGCCAACATCAGAAACAGAGATAGGGTGAATATCCCCGTCATCACAAATAGCCACATGCGTAGTCTACTTGGGTGTGTTTCCATGGCAAGCGTCGTGTTCACGTCCTTCCGAATCACGCGACTGGACATACCTGACGCTATGAGGCGTCATCCACACTCAAAATCCCCGGCACAGGAGCAACCCGTACCATGGGCGGAGGTTAGCTCATTGTGAGCATTTCAGGAGGAGCTATTCCGTCCCACCATAATGAAATCACCCTCTGAATTCAATGTCCAAGTCCCGTAGCCGAAGGACAGGTTTACGATCTGGAGCACCGTTTTGTTGTCGAAGTAGATATTGAAGTCTGCGGAGGCTTGGTCCACTTCCATCTTCGAGACCACTCGGCTTTTAAGCAATTCGCTGATACTCCCACGGCGTCGACTGGCTTTGGTAGGCCGTACTGTTGACCGTCATCTTCTTCGCTGGTCAAGAGAATAGCGTTTGGCGACAGCAATCGCCATTGCGACTGCGCGCTCAACACAGCCCCATTTCCGAATTGAAAAACCCAGTTATCAGGAGGCAGTTTCTCGATCTTGGAATCCGCAAGACCTTCCAGTCTGGCCGATGCGTTGCGCCGAGGAGGGTCGTTCGGTGGCGAAGTATGCGGCACAAGCACAGGATTTTACAGGATCGCTGGCCAAATCAGCGGATTGGGCCACAGCGCAGGGACGAAGGTTCAACGAGGCAACTTCGACAGCAGGCGCTTTCAAAACCTCGCCTGTTCGTCTCGAAGTTCGACTGCCACGGTTGGAAACCCGCGCCGGCATGCGCTAACATGTTGTGACATTGCCAATCCAGTTTTTGAGAGTGCCGCCTCGTCTGATCGGGAAAACCGAAAGGGTCATCAAATGGGATTGCGCCAAAGCTTTCAGGCGTCGGCTTCGTCTTTCTGCCTCCTCGCACTTTGTCTGCTGCCGATTCCCGCGGCCAGTAAGTCATCTCGGACACTGCACAACCATGTTCGTACCGCAGTGACGAGCGGCCGGGCGGCGCGGATTGGCGCGATGTCACACAGTCAACGGATGACACTGGCGATCCTTCTTCCGTTGCGGAATCAGAGTGAACTCGGCAGCTTGCTGAAACGCCTTTATGACCCATCGAGCCCCGAGTATCACCATTTCCTGACGGTATCTCAGTTCACTGCGCAGTTTGGCCCGACCCGGCAGGATTACGAGTCCGTGGAGAAGTTCGCACGCTCCAAAGGCTTCACCGTAGCCAACACTCCGGCCAATCGTCTGCTGGTGCATATCAGTGGCACCGTCGCACAGGTCAACAAGGGGTTTCATGTGACCATGACCAACTACCGGCATCCGACGGAGAAACGAACTTTCTATTCGCCGGACCGCGAGCCGTCGCTCGAGCTGAGTGTACCCGTGGTGCATATCGCCGGGATGAACAATTTCTCCATCCCCCGGCCGAAATATAAGAGAGCGCCTCCCAATTTCCGGCGTAATGCCATTGGTTCCGGCCCCAACGGCGCGTACCTTGGCAGCGATGTGCGCATCGCCTATTACGGCGGGACCGCTCTCACCGGTAGCGGCCAATCGGTGGGATTGCTCGAGTTCGACGGTTACAACATGAGCGATGTCACCGCCAGCTTTGCGGGCCAGTCCAACAGTGTACCGATCCAGAACGTCCTGATCGACGGCGCAACCGGCGGCTCGGATGGTGATGATGGAGAACAGGTCCTGGATATTGTGCAAGCGGCGTCGATGGCTCCGGGCCTCTCGCAAATTCGAGTCTACATCGCTCC
>DATNKA010000044.1:0-2442 GCA_035603655.1 Candidatus Acidiferrales bacterium
CGCCTTCGCCCTGAAGAAATTGAAACTGTGATCATCGACACCGTCTTCGAGGACCTCCAGAAGCACGGTTTTCGCGCAGTCACCGTTGAATCCATCTCTGCCAAAACAGGAATAGCGAAGACATCCATTTACCGCCGCTGGCCCAACAAGGCCGCCCTGGCCATGGAGGCTTTCCTCTTCAGAATCGGACCGGGAATCGAATTTCCCAGCAATTCGAGTTATGTAGAAAGCATTCGCATCCAGATGCTGGCTTTGGCCAAGGCATTCCGAGGACCCTTCGGCTCGATGATCAAGGCGCTCCTTGGCGAAGCTCAGTTCGATGCGGAATTGGCTGAGGCCTTTCGTACTCGTTGGATCGCTCCCCGCCGAGAGGCTGCGAAAGAAGTTCTTCAATCTGCCATAGGGAATAAGGAGCTACGCCCTGACGTCGATCTTGACCAGGCGCTCGATGCGCTCTACGGAGGGCTTTACTACCGTCTCATGATCGGATCAGGACCCCTCTCCAACGCCCATGTGCGGGGAATATTTTCCGCTGCAATGGACGGTTTGCGCGTTCGGGAGGATTAGAAGTCCCGAGATCGTTTCCTCTCCATAGCTATCTCAAGAAGGACTGTTATCTCAGATGAAAGCAATTCAGATTACACAAACAGGCGGCCCTGAAGTGATGAGCATTCGTGAAGTTCCAACGCCTGTTCCTGGTCCCGGCGAGGTGTTGATTCGGGTAGCGGCCAGCGGCGTGAACTTCATCGACCTCTATGTTCGGGAAGGCCGATATGCCAATCCGGTCCCATTCATTCCTGGACAGGAGGCCTCCGGCACGATAGCAGCTGTTGGCGAAGGGGTGAGATCCATTAAAGAAGGAGATCGCGTCGCTTGGTGCAGCATCCTCGGAACATACGCGGAGTTTGCATTGGCTCCTGCCGACCGTGTCGTACCCATTCCCGCGGACATCAGCTTCGATCAGGCAGCGGCGGTGATGCTGCAGGGGATGACTGCGCACTATTTGTCCCACTCCGCGTACCCCATCCGGAAAGGGGATGAGATTCTGGTTCACGCAGGCGCCGGTGGCGTGGGGTTATTGTTGACACAAATGGCGAAGACACTCGGAGCACGTGTCACGGCTACAGTGTCTACGCGGGAAAAGGCTTCGCTCTCAGTTGAAGCAGGTGCAGACGAAGTTCTTCAGTACACGGAAGTTGATTTTGCGGAAAGGATAAACGCTGCTGGCCGGCGGATGAAGGCAGTATACGATTCCGTGGGAAAGACTACCTTTTTGAAATCGCTCCTATGTCTGGAGGAACGGGGAACCGTTGTTCTCTATGGCACGGCGGGTGGAAAGGTGCCGCCGTTCGATCTGGAAATGCTCGCAACCGGTTCGTTCTATGTTACCCGTCCCATTTTGAAGCACTACACAGCAACTCGTTCCGACCTTGGAGAGAGAGCAGCAGCTGTATTTGCACTCGTATCCACCGGCCAACTTAAGCTGCGGATTGAACGCTCCTATTCCTTAGCAGATGCGGAACAGGCTCATCGCGATTTGAATGGTCGGAAGACGACCGGCAAACTGCTCCTGCTTCCGTAGAGGACCCGATTTGTACGCAAATACGTGAACACCAGAGACTGCTTCTCACTGCTTCCGAGATGTGAACTTCACCCTGGTGCATGAGATTCACAGATTGGTCCCTAGAAGTCTTAGTGGTGTCTCTAGAGCGCCCGTGAGAAGTAGGTCGCCAGCTGTCTTCACCACCAGTGATTGGGTTCGAGGCAGCTGCCGCGAACAACAAGAAAAGGGATCACGAGGGGAAACAGTGAGAACACACCGTCGGAAAACAAAGATTTCAGACTGCGACAATATCCTCATGTTCGATAGGGGCGTTGGTCTGGATCTGCGAAACGAACCGCAGCGGCGTGCACCAAGCCAACTAATAGAGGCCGAGAGGATGTCGACAATCGGCAGGATGACATGCTCGATATCCCACGATATGCGCCACTCGCTCACGGCGATCTATGCTAACGCGGAGTTCCTCGAGCGCCCCGATAGATGTGCAAGCACGAGGGCTGATCTGCTGCTCGAAATTCAAGAAGCAGTGCTCGCGATGACGGAGCGTATTGAATCATTACTGCAATTCGGTCGTAGCGAACGGAAAAGGCCGCTTGTCCGCGCGCGCGTTTCCTTGGTTGTTGAGAAAGCCGTTGCGGCAGTGAAGTTTCATCCAGACGGGCGGAACGTGTCCATCACGGTAGGCAACCTCCCGCCTGCGGAAGCAGACATCGATGCGAGGAATCTTGAAAGTGCCATCTATAATTTGTTGCTCAATGCCTGCCAGGCTGCGAAACACTCAACTCACGTGCCTGAGGTGAAGGTCGACCTTGCGGAAGTCGATCAACGAATCTACGTCACAATCTTGGACAATGGCCCGGGCATACCTGCCTCTGTCCGGA
>DATNKA010000045.1:0-2737 GCA_035603655.1 Candidatus Acidiferrales bacterium
GGCCGGTGACGTGCGGATATCGTCCTGACATAAAACTTGCGCGTGAAGGCGAGCAAATAGGACATTGCACGAAGGCCTCAGTAAAGGTTACCGAGTCAGCCATGAACTTCTGCAGATTGGGCGTTCTAATGACGTCGTTGCTCAGCCCCTGAATTGTGTCGAACCGCTGTTGATCGGTACATACCCAGAGAATATTCGGCATGCGCTCGCCGGTCGTCTCGTTCGGAGAGGAAGGAAAGCTATGATGTTCTGGCCGTCTTGTTTCCTGAGCCTGTGCCTCAACCTTAGCTCCGAGCGCTCCCGCAGAGAGCAAGGCATTCTTAATCATGTCGCGACGGTTCATCTAGGAAGGCTCCGTAGTGTGTCCACTAGAACGAGATCTTAACAGCTAGCTGGATCTCCCGTTGTGGAGGAGATGGAACGACGCTGGTGATGGTGCCAAAGGCCGCATCCTGCCGGGCCATATCCGGCATGGAGAAATGCGGATTATTCGTTACGTTAAAGAACTCGGCTCGAAACTCCGCATTAATGTGCTCGAATTTCGTGTCCTTTTCCAAAGAGGCGTCGAGGTTCTGCACACCGGGGCCCCGGACACCAGTAAAAGTGCGACGCACAGTGCCAAAGGTATAAGACGGCGGAGTGACGAACGCGCCCGTGTTAAACCATGACTGTACTCGCTGCTGATTCGTTTGTTTGCCGGCTATGATGGGACTCACTCCGGGTACCAGGTTTGGTCTTGTACCCGCACCGACGCCCGCAGCAGTGAGTGTCATGGGAAAGCCACTCTGTTCCGTCCAGATCGACGTTAGTTTCCATCCGCCTACAAACAAGTTAGCAGTATTGCTGATGTTTCCCAAAAAACGCTTGGTTTTTCCGAAGGGAAGTTCTACGACACCGTTCACGATGAGGTTTTGAGGCTGATCAAGCTCGGAGACGCTCCGCTCGGCGCGGAGATCGTAGTAGTTCTGCACGCCCGTATTGTCCGTCGTTCCGATCGGAGCATTTTGTGCGTTTACATTCGAGATGAGTTTGCTCCATGTATACGCGACCAGAAGAGTCACTCCGTTCGACATGCGCTTCACCAATTTAGTCTGAAGCGAATGGTAGGTCGAAGCTCCATAAGGATTATTGACCTCCTGCACACTAAGGAACTGCGGGAAAGGAAGAAGCAACTGGCGTTGCGCTACTTTAGCACTAGATAGTGTTCCTATGCTGACGTAAGGAGCAAATGGATTTGCAACTTGAGCTGTCAGGCCATTTCCAAGCGATAGATATTTCGGATCGAGCGTGTCGCGATCGAAAGTTCCTGTCAGGTGCTCGCCACGGGAACCCGCATAACCAAGATCAAAGAGTATCGAATGAGGAAACTGTTGTTGCACGTCGAGATTCCACTGCAGGGCATAGGGCGTGGCTGGATTATGTGTCCACACAGTGAGCGTCTGCCCGAGCTGAGCCGCCGCACCCAGCGAATTTCCACTCGGTTGCACAAGCCCTTGGGGGAAGGGGTTGCGAAGGAGGTTGGTTGGAGTCAGACCTCCATCCGATGATGTGTTCCACGAGGTGGAAGATGCATATCCGAGGCTTGGCGAGAAACCTACTGCGTTATTTGAGATTTCGAGAGGGGCGAAAGCGACACCAAACCCGCCTCGAACCGAAGTGGTCGGCTGGGGGCTAAAGGCAAAGCCCGCTCGAGGAGCAACATTGTTGTGCTGCGTCGAATACACGTTTCGGGGGGTTCCTGACTTTGCCGCGAACACAAGCCCGCCCGTTAGATTGGGGAAACTTGCGTTGGCCGCTGGGCTCGATACGGACGGGTCGAAGTAGTTGAGTTCATTGTGTCGATCAACGTAAGGCGACTCACCGTCGTAGCGAAGTCCGAAGTTCAAGGTTAGTTTTTCGGTGAGGCGAAAATCATCCTGGGCATAAACCGCACCGTATAGATCTTGAAGTTCCACCCCGGAACCAATCGGAATACTACCTGAGCTGCCGAAGCCGAGCAGGAAGCTGGCGAAGGCATTCCCATTCGTAGCCGTAGTGGCAACTGGACCTTGTGTCTGCGCGATTGCAAAGCTGTAACTTCCACCGCTATTGTTTACGTTGAAGAAATTAATTCTATGGAGACGGCCATCGACGCCGATGGTCAAGCTGTGGCGTCCGATTAACTTTGTTGCTGAGATCAGCAATGCATGCGAGTCATTGCCGTTGTTCAAGTAGCTCTGGTTGGCCAACCCGGTGTACCCACCGCCTATGCTCACCGCGGGAAACATCGGAATTGTAATGGCGCTAACAAGCGAAGATGGAAAACCAAGTGAGCTATTGTCGAAGCCATAGCTCAACGTCTGGCGTGCCTGAAACCAACGAGCAAATCCGTAATTGACATTCAGCAAAAGAGTTGGGGAGAAGACGTAGAGGTTATCGAAGGCGAAAGACTGGTTCGTAAAGATTGTGGTACCGACGGCGCCTGCTCCGGGCGTTGCCACATTGCCGAAGGTGTTGGGTTGGGTCAGCGGAGTGCGGCTATACGCATAGCGCCCGGCAAGATGATACTTCTGCGTTACGTTCTGATCGATGCGAAGGCTAGCCACATCCTGATGGACAATTGTGGGCGCATTGCTGATGAAGTTGTTCGTCGTTGCATTCGCGGCCCCTGTATTTGGCAGTGGATAATAGGCAGCCATCTTCTGCGCAACCGGATCGATCAGACTAGTGGGAATCACATTACCGCTAAATTGTGTTC
>DATNKA010000046.1:0-7906 GCA_035603655.1 Candidatus Acidiferrales bacterium
GCAACGCGAAGCAGTGGGAACCAGCATTCGCGTCCTTGGACCGGAAAATCCCAGTAGTTTGGCCTATCAAACCGGCCTTGCCAAAACCCTAACCAGAGAAGAACGTTATGCCGAAGTGGAAAAGCTCGCTCGGGAAACCTATGCGGCCCAGTTTCGCACGCTCGGCCCACTCCATGACGACACCGTAGATACATTGCGGGAACTGGGAAAAGCCATGGCTTGCCGCCATCACTACCTGGAGGCAAGCAAGCTGTTTCGCGACGCGATCGAAAAACAGGACAATTCCAAAGGACAAGGCGAGCCCTTCTCAGTGTGGTATTCCTTCGCCTGCGTGGCACTGGCTGCCAACCGGCCCGACGACGCACTTCAGTATCTGCGCGAAGCCATCAATCGCGGATACAATAACGCTGATGCCCTGATGGCCGACGACGATCTGAAGAAGCTTCGTTCCCACCCAAAGTTCCAACAACTCGTCGCCCAACTTAAAACCCCCACGCAGAAGACTTCAGCCCCATAGTAGCCGATACCTGCATCTGATCGCGAAAATGGACCTTGTACGGTCCCGTATCCATTCGATTTTACCCTGCTGAAGTTTGGACGAAAGTCTGCTCTCTGCTTGAGAAGTTTTCAACAGGCTATTTCGGAGAGACTCCTTCCGGATTCCTCAGAGGAATCCGTCCCACATCCCAGAGGCGCGTTTCTGGACCGCGAGTGAAGGCTGAAGCACGGGAGGGAGATGGTCCATCTTCCTGACAGCTGCTTGCACGAGTACTTCCCCGATTGCCGACAAGCCAGCCGGAATCGCCGCTGCGCGGCGATGTGTTCAGCGGGTTATAATTGCGCGCGCGTATGCCCCTCACCTCTGGCACGAAACTCGGTCCGTACGAAATTCAGTCGCCCCTCGGTGAAGGGGGCATGGGAGAGGTATACCGAGCCCGGGACACCCGTCTCGACCGGTCCGTCGCCATCAAAGTCCTGGTTTCTCATCTGTCCTCTTCCCCCGAACTGAAGCAGCGTATGGAGCGCGAGGCCAAGGCGATTTCCGCGCTCAACCATCCACACATCTGCCGTCTTTACGACGTCGGCTCGCAGGATGGCACCGAGTACCTCGTGATGGAGTTGCTAGAAGGAGAGACTCTCTCGCAGAGGCTGGCGAAAGGACCGCTGCCGATCAGCGAAGTCCTCGGAATCGGAATTGGCGTGGCCGAAGCGCTAGAGGCAGCGCACCGGCAGGGGATCGTGCATCGCGATTTGAAACCCGGAAACGTCATGCTCACGAAAAGCGGCGCGAAGCTTATGGACTTCGGTTTAGCGAAGTCGACGGCTGCCGGCTTGGGTGGAGCAGTCTCGAGTGCGCCTCTGTTGTCGGCCGCGAAGACGATGAGCGAAGCAAGTCCGATGTCTCCGCTCACAACAGCCGGCGCAATCATCGGCACGATCCAATACATGTCGCCAGAACAGATCGAAGGCAAGGAAGCGGATGGGCGATCGGACCTGTTTGCGCTGGGCGCTGTTCTTTACGAAATGGTGACTGGTGGAAGACCGTTTGCCGGCAAAAGCCAAATCAGCGTGGCCAGCGCGATTCTCGAGAAGGACCCAGAACCAATTTCCGCTTTGCAGCCACTGACGCCGCCAGCGTTGGAGCACATCATCCATACCTGCCTGGCGAAGGATCCTGAAGATCGCTTGCAGACGGCACATGATGTCAAGCTGCAACTAAAGTGGATCGCGCAAGGCGCGAACGAGGATCGCAGGACGATCGGAAACAAAGAAACGAAACGTGGGAATCTTGGCTGGATAGCTGCAGGCGCACTCGCCGTCGTACTGATTGCATCCCTTGCGTGGTGGCGAAGCTCGATACCCGCCGAGCAGATCACGTATTTTTTCGCGCCGCTCCCCTTCTCCTCTCGCGATGTGGCTGTGTCTCCCAACGGCCACACGGTTGCGGTCGTTGGCTATCGTGAATCGGAACGAAAAAGCGTTCTTTGGATTTATGAAGTGGGCTCGCCGGCGGGCAACAGCTTGCCCAGCACTGAGGGCGCCAACTTTCCCTTCTGGTCGCCGGACGGCCGTTCGCTGGGATTCTTTGCCGATGGAAAGCTGAAGAAGCTTGAACTGGCGGGCGGGCCTGTCCAGACTTTATGCGATGCGCCCACCGGACGCGGCGGCGCATGGAATCAAGAAGGCGTCATCCTGTTTACCCCGAGCGGGCTCTTGGGAACCGGCCTTTTTCGAATTCCGGCTTCGGGTGGAACGCCTGTGCAGGTCAGCTTTCCAGATCGAACCCAGGGAGAAGACAGCCATCGCTGGCCCATATTTTTGCCGGACCAAATTCACTATCTCTATTTGGCGATGAATCTTACTGGCCGAAGAGACCTTTACTCGGTCTACGTGGGCTCATTGAATTCGAAGGAGAAGCGACTGCTTGTCCGAACGAGAGCCAATGCTGCCTACGCCTCGCCCGGATATCTGATCTTCGAGCGCGATCAGACTCTTTTTGCGCAACGTTTTGACCCGAAGAAATTAGAGCTGAGTGGAGAGCCGACTCCTATTCTGAATGACGTTCAGTATTGGCCGCGCATCGCGAGAGCGGTCTTTGCCACTTCGAATACCGGGCTTCTGGTGGCGCAAAAAACTGGAGATAACGGCATCTCACAACCAGCCTGGTTCGATCGCACGGGTCAACCGGTCGGAGTGGCTCTGAAACCCGGCATTTACGGCAACATATTCTTGTCGCCGAACGGAAAACTGTTGGCCTCGGATACGACAGATCCAGCCAGCCAGAACACGGACGTATGGACTTACGATCTCGAGACTGAGAGCGCCAAGCGGCTGACATTCGATCCGTCCATCGACTCGATGCCGGTGTGGAGTCCGGATAGCAGCCGGATGGTTTTTGCCTCAAATCGCGAATCTAAGTTTGACTTGTATCTGAAAGACGCCAACGGGGCGCAAGACGAAAAGATAGTCGAGCAAGACGGCCCCGACCGGTTCCCCAATGATTGGTCTCCCGACGGCAAATCTGTGATCTATGAGCGAGGGTCTGATCTGTGGATTTTGAATTTGCCGGATCTCAGGATGACTCAGTTGTTAAAAGCATCATCGACACTGAAGAATGCACGTTTTTCGCCCGATGGACGTTGGCTGGCATATGGGTCGAATGAAAGCGGGCGATGGGAAATTTATGTGACTTCTTTTCCTGATGCGCATGGCAAGTGGCAGATCTCGAATGGAGGTGGAGATCAACCCAAATGGCGAAGAGATGGGAAGGAACTCTTCTACATAACTCCAGATGGAAAGATCATGGCGGTGCCGGTAACGGTTGGCGCCAATTTCGATGCTGGAACCCCCAGCTTGCTGTTTCAGGCCAACCCGCGGGAGATGGTTGCAACCTCCGAGCAGGTTACTTATGACGTCAGCAAAGACGGGCAGAGATTTCTCGTCAACACGCAGTTGAAGACAGGAACAACCCCAATGTCCATCGTGCTGAATTGGACGGCGAAGTTCACCCGATGATGCGGCGGTTGATGGCTGTATTTGTCCGGGGATAACCGGGAAGCGGAAGTCATGCTCCGGGACAAATTCTCAACGACGCTGGCCTGAAGTCGGCTTCGGGGAAGCGCCTTTCCCCAAATCCCGACTGACTCCCAAAGGTCCTCGAAGCTCTTTGTAGTTGATCCGCAGCTACTCTACTAATCAGCCGGCGACGCATTCATGCGGTGGTCCAGATGCATCCGTAGTTGCTCGGAACACTAATCGTCTGCGCCGCACCTGCCACAACGCCGTTCAGATTCTGCCCGCCCTCAATCTCCTCGACATAGTTACCGCTTGTTGGGAAAGAGGCGAAGCTGGTCGTCTGTTCCTGATTTGTAAAATTGACGACAACCAGACTGAATGTGTTGCCCACCTGCCGGGAAAATGCCAGCAAACCCTTGGAGTTGAAATTGTTGTAGTCATTGTAGAAGAAATGCTGGCCATCACTGAATTGCGTCCCACTACGCCGGATTTTCGTCAGCTTGCGAAGCAGGCGGATAATCGGCTTTCCGTCGTTGTCATAGAAATAGTTCCAGCGCACCGGCCGATAAAGCATGACGCGTCCGTAGCCGTTGGCAGGAATCCAATAGTTCTCGCAAAATTCCTGCCCTTCCGACAGCAACGGCGTTCCTTTCGCCGTCATGAGTGCAATCAGGTAAGGCTGAACCTTCGGCCAATTGTCGTCCCGATCCCCTTGCTGAAGCAACACATCGTCCGGATCGTTGTCGACGCCGATCGTACCGAAGTTACAGATGAAACGCTGATGATCGTGATTCTCTATGTACTGAAGCGCGGTCTTGGGCAGAGCGTCGCCGTTTACCGTCACCGACGTTGGATATCCGTTGAGCCCAAGTTGTAGTCCCAGTTGTTCGATGGCGCCCGGCGTGCCAGCGGCGCAGCTAGCGGCCGCGCCCAGTGTGCCATCCTGCCATGTGCCCGTGCTGTAACTCCCGTAAAGAATATCCGGAGGATCTGGAAGATATTCCGCAATCTGGATCAGATTGATATTCCCGGCCGCATCAAAGAATCGCTGATAGTGATCCGTCGCCCCGGCCTTCGCTTTGACATACTGGAAGGTGGTAAATACCAGGTTGGCATAACCTGCTCCGGTGGGACCGTCCCAATACTCCGGCACATCGTCGAATCGGAATCCGTCCACGTGAAACGTGTCGAGCCAAAACTGATTGACGGAGTAGTAATGATCCTGAGTAAGTTTCTTCGTGAAATCGTTCAACGTGCCGAACTCCCCGCTGCCCCCGTTGAACGGATTAGGGAGATCGCCCTGCAGGGCGCCGTAAAGCTGCGTGTACGCGAAGTCGCCGCCGGTGTGGCCGTACACCGAATCCACAATCACGGCGATGCCATTCTGGTGACAGAGATCAACGAACTGCTGAAAATCAGACGCTTTGCCAAAACGCTCCGCGACGCAGAAATAGCCGATCGGGTCGTATCCCCAATCGATGGTGCTCAGAACGTTCGAGACTGGCATGACTTCGATGCAGTTGATTCCAAGATCTGCCAGGTAAGGAAGCTGCCTGATAGTCCGACCAAGATCGTCCCGAAACTCGGTGATCATCAGCTCATAAATGATGGCATTCTTAAGCGGCGGCGTTTTCCACGTGGTTTCGTTGGCAGAGAACGCGTAGGGAGCACTTTCGACAGTGATCGCAGACAGGCGCCCCACGCCGACTTCGCGCGAGAATGGATCGATGATGAAATCAATATCCCCGCGTGTGGGGCTGTGAATGAGATAACGATAGACGTAACGTCCGGGTTGCCCGAACACGGACGACCCCGGCGGCGGCGGCGCGGTGTTGAGATCGATCTGGCCGGACCAGTAATCGCCGTAAGTAGGATCGACAGAGTGAGCCTGTGTCACCAGCGCTGGCTGGGCCGCCTGAAGATACTGGTCCGTCTCGTGAATGATTTTCACGGAAACAGCGTATCCTTTGGCTGAATCAACTCCCGGCAGATAAATTCCGAACCGGACGACCTTGGGTGATATTTCCAGCGCGCCCAAACTATTCATCGGAAGGTAATTCATAAAGCACCTCCGAGCGTACGTAAACAGGATGGTCGGTTATTATACCCCGCGATATTGACCATGCAGGGCCAGAAGTCGGCTTGGGGCATCCGGATGGCTGTTAATGTAAGGTTTCCCGAGATACGAAGCAATTCCTTGATGGCCGCGGCAAGCGTCGAGTGCATCGCGTTCAAATTACGCGCGACCAATTCGTAGGCTTCGAGGAGTCCATCACCAGATGCGACAGCGGTTCTCTTTCACCATAGGCTGGGCCGGCTTGCATGCGAATGCCTTCTCAAACTCAGGCAGGTTCACTACCAGGCCGTTGACGCTGTACTTGCCCGGCGAGTGCGGATCGGTGATGGCGTTCACGCGTAGGTTCTCTGGCCGGTCGTTCTCACACGCCCATTGCGCGTTTCCGACAAAGAAGCGCTGCTCGGGCGTGAGGCCGTCGCGGTTTTCCAGGTGCATATTCCGGGTCTGATCTTTCCATGCCATCCAGGCGAGGATCAACCCTCCAAGATCGGCGATGTCCTCCCCTTCCGTGAGCTTACTGTTGATCTTTATATCGTCCACAACGACGTACTGCGCGTACTGATCCACCACACACTGCGCGCGGGACTCGAAATTCTGGTTGTCCTGTGCGGTCCACCAATCCTTCAAGTTGCCCTGAGCGTCGAACTTGCGGCCTTGATCGTCGAAGCCGTGGGTCAACTCGTGACCGATGGTTCCACCCGTGTTGCCGTAGTTGGGCGCGTCGTCCATCTTCGAGTCGTAAAGCGGGGGTTGCAGTACGCCGGCGGGAAAATTGATGTCGTTCATGCGAGCGTTGTAATAGGCGTTGACGGTGGGCGGCGTCATCGACCATTCGCTGCGATCGACCGGTTTGCCTATTTTATTCAGCCTGCGCCTGGACTCGAACTCCGTCGCCCGTTCGACGTTGCCGGCGAAATCGTGGCTCGAAATTACAACCGAGGTGTAATCACGCCACTTGTCGGGATAGCCAATCTTGTTCACGATGGTGTGCAGTTTGGCCAACGCGTTCTGCTTAGTCTCGGGACCCATCCAAGTAAGCTGTTCAATATCCGTGGCCATGGCCTGCTCGATCTGGCTGGTCATGGTTATCGTCTTCTGCTTCATCTCCGGAGTAAACGTCCGGCTGACGAACTCCTGGCCGAGAGCTTCGCCGAGTTGCCGATCGACCAATGCGACGCAACGCTTCCAGCGAGGCCGGAGCTGCGGGACTCCGCGCAGCGTCTTGCTGAAGAAATCGAAGTCCTCGTTCACGAAGGCTGAGGACAGAAAAGCGGCGGCAGAATGGACCGTGTGCCAGCGCAAGTAGTTCTTAATGTCATCGAGGCTGGCGGTCTGAAGCTGGTGGTCGAGTTCTTTATAGAACGCTGGTTCGGTTACATTGAATGTACTTTCCCCACCAAGCCCGGCTGCCTTCAAGTACGCGGTCCAGTCGAAACCGGGCGAGAGCGCTTGCAACTGCGTCAAGTCAACTTTGTGGTAAAGGTTGTGTGGCTCGCGGCGCTCGACACGGGTTAGGGAAGCCTTGGCCAGTGCCGTCTCAATGGCCACGATCGAGACCGCTTCGCGTTGTGCCGCGTCCGCTGAATCGCCCAACAGTTCGAGCATTCGCTGTACGTGAGAGAGGTATTTCTGTCGCAATTCCGCCGATCTCGCATCGGTCTTAGTGTAATAATCGCGGTCGGGAAGGCCGAGTCCGCCAGCGGTGGCAAAAGCGATCACCTGGATCGAGTCGCCGTAGTCCTGGTTCGAGCCGAATCCGAAGAACATCCCGCTGCTATCAGCCCGCAGATGAAACTGCGCCAAAAGCGCCGGCAGTTGGCTCTTCGAGGTGAGGCCATTGATCTGGTCAAGGTAGGGTCTCAGCGGATCGGCGCCAAGCTTCTCAACCGCGGATTCGTCCATGCAGGCGGCGAAGTAGTCCCCGATTTTCTGCTGGTTAGGGTTGCGGCCGGAAGTGTTCCTGGCCAGATCGTCCAGAATACCCCACAGGAATCGTTGATTGTCCTGAGCGAGCTTGCCGTAAACGCCCCAGCCGGGCTGGTCGGCGGGAATCGGATTTTTCTTCATCCACCCGCCGCAACTGTACTGGTAGAAATCAACGCACGGGTCGGCGCTCTTATCCATGAATTCAGTGTCGAGTCCCGGAGTGTAGGGCATCGACGTGATCGGAGTGTCGGCCGCCGGGGCGGAATTCGCGGCTTTTTCATCGCTGGGCTGCGATTCTGGCTCGGGTGCGGTCCGATTCGCCGGTGCACCCAAGGCTAGGGTCACCGTAAAGGCGACTATTAAGACCGTAGACTGAACGCGCATTTG
>DATNKA010000047.1:0-5864 GCA_035603655.1 Candidatus Acidiferrales bacterium
GTGAGGAAGATTCTTCCGAATGTGAAATTAATGGTGGACGCGAACTCCGCGTACGCTCTTCAAGATACTGAGTTACTTAGGGAATTTGATAGCTGCGATCTGCTGATGATCGAACAGCCTCTTGCCTGGGATGAGCTCTACGAGCATGCGAAATTGCAGCTGCAGATCCAAACCCCCATATGCCTGGATGAATGCATTCACAACGCGCGCCATGTCTGCGCGGCAATCGAGCTCGGAGCGTGCAAGGTGATCAATGTGAAGCTAGGGCGCGTTGGTGGTCACTCAGAAGCGAAACGCGTGCATGATGTTTGCCGCGAGCGCACGATTCCAGTATGGTGCGGCGGAATGCTCGAGTCCGGAATTGGCCGAGTTCACAACATTGCGATGTCCACGCTGCCTGGGTTTACTCTTCCCGGAGATGTTTCAGCGAGCAGGCGCTACTGGGACGAGGACATTATTGAACCCGAGGTAGAGGTCACGACACGAGGAACAATAGAAGTGTCGGAATCACCCGGATTGGGTTACTCCGTTCGGCGCGAGCACATCCAGCGTCTCACAGTGCACTCCGAAACGTGGCGAGCTTGATTGATAACTCTCATCTGAAATATTCCGGACCCAGGAGCAGGCTTAAACACAAAACTCCAGGCCAACTCTTTTGTTCCGTGCCAATGAACGACATCAGTTTCTACCTTGTGCAATTGCCGTTTTGCTGGTGCTTTCCGGCTTACGGTCAAAGCAGGGGGCCCTGCGGGAAGCCTTCTTGGGAAACGCGGCTGCTACCGGTGAGAGCGCAAGTCAGCGCCGAAAGTGTCCAATGATCGCGAGGTGGATTACGGCGGCGACTGGCGCTGGCTAAGTGTCCGGTATATGCCAGCGCGGACACCTCGTGGTTTGCCCTCACCTCTAGCGCTGCGCAGTAAATTTGATCTGGAGTTCAAATATCGGCCGAGCATGACGTTCGAAGCGCGGGGACCTCGGATCGAAAGATGCTACGGTGAGACGTGCCGCTAATGCAGAACCCGCTCTCCCTAGAATGGAAGGAATCCTTGAACATTTCCAGTTCCTTGCGAAAGCCACCTCTGTCCCGAAGCTACGGCGCATTGCGTGGAGTCCTCACTTTCGCGTTACTTTTTTCTTTCGTGTTCTTCGTTCATTCGGCTTTCGCGATCGGAACTCCAAAACAGATCGGGAAAGACCTCTACGCGTGCATCGCGGACAATGCTGCGAGCGCCAATTCTACCTTCCTGGTCGGCAAGGCAGGAATTCTCGTGGTTGACTCCGGGCTCAATGAAATAGAGGCGAGGAAGTGCGTGGCGGAGATAGACAGCGTTTCCAGGCTGCCGATTCGGTACGTCATCAACACGCACTATCATCTCGATCACCAAGGCGGAAATAAGATATTCAAGCCCGAAGCAAGCATCATCAGTACAGGGTGGACTCGCATGCGCACGATGGAGCTGCGCAATGACTCGCCACCGAGGCTTCCAATCACGGTTGTGCCGGCGGACGTCACCTTTGAGTCAGCTCTTACGATTCATCTTGAGCCTTATACGGTTGAAGTTATCTCGGGCGCTCCCGGGCACACCCTGGGTGACGCATACGTCTACTTCCCGGAGCAGAAGGCAATCGCGACCGGCGACCTCTTTATGGGCCATTCGTGCCCGGCCATGGACGAAGGCAGCGTTTCTCACTGGATCGCCACGCTGAATGCGTTCCTGGCAACACCCAGCGAGGTATTCGTGCCGGGACATTTCGGAGTGGGCGATCGCAAGGAGCTGGCTTTTTTTCGCGACTATCTCTCCGATCTGGAGGCTCAGGTGGTTGCTCTTTCGGCACAGGGAATGACTCTGGAGCAGGTGAAACGAAAGATCAAGCCCGGGCGCTTCGCGGGATTGCGGCAGTTTCCCCAGTATGAAGCGACCTTCGCCGATAATGCTGCATCGATTTATCTACAGCTTCATTCGACAAATCCTTAGCCGACAAATTAATAGACGCCGCAAGGAATCTTGGGAGTGCAGGTATCAAGGCCTCACATCTGTGAGCACTGCGTGGCTTTGGTGAGGCGGGGTGGAAGTATTCTCTTAGACTTTCCTGTCGGCAATCGGCTGCTCCTTCCTGGTTACGAAATGGCGGCAAGCTGACACAGCCTCGAGCAATCGATTAACATCTTTCTGGAGAATCGACAGCCATGACCGAAGCAGAAATGATCGCCCAATGGGAAGAACACATCGGCTATGAATTTTCGAGTCGTGACGTCTCTTCGACGATTGCCACAATGGTGCATGATGCCTACGTCAACCACATTCCGGTTATGACTGGCGGCTACGGCCACGAAGCCCTGCGCAGGTTTTATCAGGAAGACTTCATCTCGCCGATGCCGGCGGACACGTCGATCCAGCTGGTTGCCCGTACCCTGGGTCAGGATCGACTGGTGGACGAGATCATCTTTTCCTTCACCCACACGGCAGAGATGCCGTGGATGCTCCCGGGGGTTCCACCAACCGGCCGCTGGGTCGAGGTTCCACTTGTCGTGGTCGTCGGATTTCGCGACGGCAAGCTCGCACACGAGCGTATTTACTGGGACCAGGCGTCTGTGCTCAAGCAAATCGGTCTGCTTACGGACCCATCGCTCCCGGTATTTGGAGCGGAGACTGCACACAAGCTGCTGAATCCAGCCATGTCCTGACTTCAACCTGCACCTATTGGCATTGAATTCCTTGGTATAGGGGTTCGACGCATCCATCGCAAGACTAAGGTCAGGGTTGTCGAGGACACGCTCAGTTCCGGGTTCGTAGAATTACGAATTGGCAGGAGTCAAGTGGTCAATCAGCAGACTGAGCGCATCCCCGCTGTCGCCTTCCCGTCCGAGCGCGTCCGGTCGCGGTTTCCCGCGCTCCATCAGAAGCCTGCCTTCATCGTGTTCGATAACGCCGACGCGATAGCGTGGGCGCCCTGATCAGCGCGTGACACCGCAACCAGATTGCCTTCGGCTTGAACGCTACCTCGGAAATGTAGGGGCATGTGCAGCGGTTGTGGTGAAATTCAGAAGGTCTGGGAAGCAGCTTTGCAGCAGTTCGTGCATCAATCCCTGAGGTATTTGTTTGAAAAGCGACAGATTCGTTTCCGCGCTCACTCAGGAATAACTGCGGTTACTTCGATCTCCACGCGAGCTCCATCTTCCATCAGGGAAGACACTTCGACGGCGGTCATCGCCGGATAGTGGCGGCCGATGATCTCCCCATACACGGCCCCAATCTCTTTGGAAGCCGCGATGTATTCTTTCTTGCTCACGACATACCAGGTCATGCGCACGATGTGCTCCGGCTTCGCATTTGCTTCCGCCAGGATCTCGACGACATTGCTAAGAGCCTGCCGCACCTGACTTGCGAAATCCGAGCCCACCAGTTTTCCCTGAGCATCCCATGCGATCATGCCGCTAACAAAGACGCTGAGTCCCGTCGCGCTGACGCCATTTGCATAACCTCGGGGCCGCGGCCAATGTGCAGGTCGGAGGATTTTCATTGGTTCATTCCTTTTTCCAAATGGAGTGCTGCCTATAAGGCTCCCTGAAACAAGGCGATGCGGGCACGCACCTCTTCCGGGATCGGAATTGCGCGTCCGACACTGCGGTCTATCAGCACCAAGACTACCTTTCCACGGACACGCGCAACTCCATCGCGGGAGTACAGCGAAATATCCGAACTTATCGAACTCGTTCCCAGGCTACGCACAATGAGTGTGGCGGAGAGCACTTCGCCAAAAATGCTCGGGGCAACGAAATCCACGTCAAGATGCACCGTCGGCAAACCCCAGCCCCGCCGCGTGTGCATCTCATTGAAAGAAAAATTCAATTCCTCGCGAAACCAGCTTTCCACCAGGTCGTTGAACATTTCCAAGTAGCGAGGATAAAAGACCATGCCGGCAGGATCGCAATCGGTGAAGCGCACGACGATTTCCTTCCGGTAGACGCGACCTTGCCCCGGAGACGGATCTGAGCTGTTCCTGGGCACCTCAATCATGACGAGCCCGTTCCTGAAAGAGTTTTATGATGCCCCGCGCAACAATCAACTGCTGCACTTCTGTGGCGCCTTCATAGATGCGCAGCGGACGAATCTCGCGATAGAGGCGCTCGACGATCTCATCCTTGACGACTCCTAATCCGCCCAGAATCTGAACGGCAGCATCGATGACCTGCTGCGCTGTTTCGGTTGCGGCCATTTTGGCCATTGCGGCCTCAACCGTGACCGAGTGGCCCGTGTCACGAAGCCAGGCAGCACGGTAGGTCAACAGCGCGGCTGCGTCGATGCCCGTGGCCATGGTAGCCAGTTTGGCCTGCGTGAGCTGGAAGTCAGCCAACATCTGCCCGAACATCTTGCGCCCAGTTGCTCGCTTCAGAGCTTCTTCCAGCGCTCGCCGAGCAAAACCAAGTGCCGCCGCGGCCACGGAAGTGCGAAACACATCGAGGGTGGCCATGGCCACCTTGAAACCCTTACCGGGTTCGCCCAGCCGTTGCGAGACGGGGACACGGCAGTTTTTGCAGCGAAGCAAGGCGAGCGGATGAGGGGCGATGACTTGGATGCGTCGCGCGATTTCCAACCCAGGCGCCTTGGAATCGATCACCAGTGCCGTAATACCCCGAGCGCCCGGCGCCTCACCGGTCCGTGCGAACAGCACGTAGAAATCTGCTATGCCACCATTCGAAATCCAATTCTTCTCGCCGTTCACCACATAGCTGTCGCCATCCAGATGGGCGGTGCATTGCAGCGCAGCTGCGTCGGAACCGGCCTCCGTCTCGGATAAAGCGAAGGCTGCGATTGCGGAGCCGCTGCACACTCGTGGCAGATACTTTTGCTTCTGCGCTTCATCTCCGAACAGCGTGATGGCTCCTGAGCCCAGGCCTTGCATCGCGAAGGCGAAGTCCGCGAGGCCGGAATGCCACGCCAGAATTTCGCGAATGATGCAGATCGCGCGTGTGTCAATAACCTCGGCAATCGCTCCATAGTTAGTACCCGCGATCGCATAGCGCAGCCAATCCGCTCCTCCGAGCTCGTGCACCAATCCTCGGCATCTGGTGTCCACATCCTCTTCGTGGTCTGGACTGACGTTTCTCATCGCCCACTCCTCTAATTTTTCCGCGAGCGTCCGATGCCGGGCGTCGAGGAACGGCCAGTCGAGATGGGTGCGAGCCGTCACTCTCAATCTCCCTTGAACTGCGGCTTCTGCTTCTGAACGAAAGCGTGATAGGCGCGATGGAAATCGTTGGTAGCCATGCAGAGCGCCTGCGCTTGAGCCTCGGCGTCAATCGCTTCGTCAATCCCCATGTTCCACTCGTGATGGAGCATTTTCTTGGTCATGGCGTGCGCGAAAGTAGGTCCGGCGCACAATTCTTCGGCCAAAGCTCTCGCCTCACTCAGAAGCTTCTCAGGCGTGCAGAGCCGATTGAAGAAACCCCACCGCTCAGCTTCCTCTCCACTGAGGCTGCGGCCGGTAAAGAGCAGTTCGGCGGCGCGACCCTGGCCGACGATGCGGGGCAACAGACTGCAAGCACCCATGTCGCACCCAGCCAGCCCTACGCGTACAAAGAGAAAGGCGGTCTTGCTGCGCGCTGTCCCGATGCGGAGATCTGAAGCCATCGCCAAAATGGCGCCGGCGCCGGCGGCAATGCCATCGACCGCGGCAATAACAGGTTGCGGGCAGGCGCGCATGGCCTTGACCAGATCGCCAGTCATCTGTGTGAAAGCGAGGAGTCCCGGCATATCTAGCTTGGTAAGAGGTCCGATGATTTCGTGCACGTCTCCGCCAGAACAGAAGTTGTCTCCCGCACCGGCCAGCACGATGGCGTTCACGTCGTCCGCGCTTGCCAT
>DATNKA010000048.1:0-2731 GCA_035603655.1 Candidatus Acidiferrales bacterium
CTCGTATGAAAAATGCGCCCAGCACGCCCGCGAATGTCACGCCGCGGCGGCGCCGGTCTGAATCCCTTTTACGATATTGACCTCGAAGGGTTCTCTTATGAGTTCCCTGCCAGTTTGTTCCAAGCGTTTAAAGTGGGGCATTGCCATATGTTGATCGAGCGCAGCTTGACTTGCCCATGTTTCGCAGAAAAAGAAACGGCCCCACGAGTCTGACTCGTAGAGTTCATACAATTCACACCCCGACTCGGCACGCGTAGGAGCTAACATACTCTGCAGCAGCGCTCTGAGTTGGTTTTCCTTTCCTTCACGCGCCACGAATCTCGCAATCACCTGTACTTCAGCCATAGTTGTTCACCCCATCCATTCATATTTGCAGCGCTGGAACAAAGTGCCACGTACCATCCATCCATCAAATTTGGATCAATGCTATTCCTGATTTAGGATCGAATTTCTTCTGAAGATGAGTCGGGCTCTCAGTCAACATCAATTCACATGTCGGACGCACGCGAGCCTCCAGAAGGTGTCCACCGTGAGCGGTCCCGTCAGAGCGTCCCACTACTGCGTGCGCATGCACCTGCGGCTCTCCATCCTTGAGAGCGATGTCGCCAATCAGCGAAAGCAGTTCCACTTGCTCGTCGAGAACGCAGGCGGGATCATACTTTTTCGTCTCCCAGTTGAGCCAACCCAGCCTCGCGGAAGAAAGAGCGCCGATGGCTTTGAAGCTACTACCCCGCAAACCCTGGCTCTTCGCGAACTGTCGCAGCCCGCCTGCGATCTCGTCGCCGGTCGCAAAGATTAGGACAAGAGTTTTCGGCTCATCCTCGATCTGTTTCCATCGCATGACATCTCCTTTCCTGAAAACCGTCTCAGATCTGAGAAAACAAGAAAAGCATCGGCAGCTTTCATGTATCTCAGGCCGCGACGGTTTTTCTTTCCGGCGGCGCCATGAATTGAGGACCGATCGGATATGGAATTGACTTCCGCAGAATCTGATCGATCGCGGTGCGCGTATCCGCGTCGAGTTTCCAGTCGAGGACGCCCGCTACCGCTTCCAGTTCTACAGGATGGCGCGCGCCCCAGAGCGCCGCAGTGATTCCCGGTGTATCTAAGACCCAGCGCACGGCAAGATCCATCACGTGTTTCCCGTATCTTTTTTGCGCCAGATCCTCCATTTGCTGAACCGCATTCAGATATTGCGCGAAGCGCGGCGGCTGGAATTTCGGATCGGACTGGCGGAGGTCGTCGCCGGTGAACTTCGTGTCCGGCCGCATTGTCCCGGTCAAGAGCCCCCGGCAGAGAGGCCCGTAGGCGAAGGCACTCAGATTCTGTTCGCGCACATAAGGTAGCACGTCGCGATCAATTTGGCGCTCAAAGAGGTTGTAAGGAGGTTGGACGGTGTGCAACTCGGCGACGGATGCGAACTGTTTCATCTGTTCAACCGAATAATTGCTCACGCCGATCGCGCGGATCAGGCCCTCGTCGAGGAGGGCTTGCATGGTCCGGGCGGTTTCTTCGATCGGGACGGCCAAGTCTGGCCAATGAACTTGATAGATGTCGATGTAGTCCGTGCGGAGTCGACGGAGCGAATCTTGGACCTCCTTCCGGATGCGACCCGGCGAAGAGTTTCTCGTAACCGAGTCGCCGTGCCATTCGAGTCCAACTTTGGTCGCGATGAAAACCTTTTCCCGATGTCCTCTCTCCTCAATTGCCTTTCCGACGATTTCTTCGGAAACCCCGAAACCGTAGACTGGCGCCGTGTCGATCAGATTGATCCCTGTGTCAAGGGCGGCGTGAATCGTTCGAATCGATTCTCTCTCGTCCGTGCCTCCCCACATCCAACCACCGATAGCCCACGTACCTTGGGCAATTCGCGAGGCCTTCATTTCCGTGCCGGAGATTATTGTGTATTCCATCTGCTTTATCCTTTCCTGTGAAATGAGGATGCAAATATCTAGTTCACGTTCGCGGTTGAGGTTCTTGCCTGTCTAATGTCATTGGGGTCTCGTATTAAAGACAAGCTTCGTTGCGGTCCCGAACCGCCACTGGAGAGCCAAGCCTTTGATTGCGACAGCACACCGAATCCGGCAGTCAATGCCGAGAGCTCTTGATGGTCTTTCCGCGCAAGCACAGTTCGGCACTGCAACCGTGTGGTCACGGGTAATCGTCGGGGCAGGCCGTATTCAGGGTCAAAGTTCTCCGGTAACGAACTGGGCTCGGCCGTAGCCGAAAGACCAGTCTTCATCAACATTCTGCGTAATCGAAATAACGACGTCCGACGCCTTCACCCCACAGCGCCGAAGTAGTTCCTGGCACAGCAACTCGTAGAAGTTCTGCTTTTCAAGCCGGCTTCGCGGCCGTGTCGTGACCTGCACCATGACGATCCGTTCGGTGCGCGGTATGCCCAGCCCCGTGTCTTCAATTCTCATTTCTGCCGCAGGGTGTTCATTCACAATCTGATAGCGGTCGTGTTCAGGTACTTTGAAAGCGGCAAGCATCGCGCAGTGGATTGCATCGAGCAATTCTTTCAACTCTGCTGCGCTGCGGCCCTCGATAACATCGATTCTGAGCAAAGGCATTGAACTGTCTCCCTAGCCCTTCCACTGCGAACCGCGGATGACACTGCAGAAGTTCATACGGTGAAACCTTGGATCCTTGTCTGCCAGAACATCTGCCTTCACATTGCCGAAAGTCGTCTCAGGCTTTCCCTTGATGCCGTCGTAAAAGGCTTGGA
>DATNKA010000049.1:0-5654 GCA_035603655.1 Candidatus Acidiferrales bacterium
AGACCAGCGTAACCCGGTCATGGGATCGCCCGCGGTATCGTGTTCGAGCAGGCAATGGAGAACGGCGATTAGGTCGGGCGTTTTTTTTCCGCCGGAGTACGACCACCACCCATGCGGCGAGATCGGCCGCTGACCACATTCTGATCCAGCAGTTGCTGCCGACCGCGGGCTACGGTGTGTACGTCCAAGCCGAGGAAATCACCGAGCAGAGTGTCCCCGCCGTGGCCCAGGCGGATGGACTCCAGCCCGGCAAACAAGCGGCGCTGTTGTTCATCGAGCACTTATTGGGTGGTTCTAGATGTTGGAATTGACCCTATCAATGGGAATTTATTGTTGCGAGGTCCCTTAGCCCGACTCGCTTGGGTTGGTGCGCCCGTCACTCCTGCTGTTAGGCTCACGCGTCTGCGAGCTCATCTCTTCTAGCTTCCTGACCAGCACTAAACACTTCACTGTCTTCTCCTCCCGCTGGAACTCTCTTCGTAGCCCATCGCCGTTCCTTTCCGACCGCCTCGGCGGCGTGCGTTGATGCTAGCGGCGAGGGCCACGGTACGGTAATATTATTATGCGAAAAAACGAGCGGGAGTAGCTCAATGGTAGAGCATCGGCTTCCCAAGCCGGTGGTTGCGGGTTCGATCCCCGTCTCCCGCTCCATTGCTTCAAGAAGTTGCCCCACCGAAGGGAATGTTTCTTTCTCAATCAGGCACCAGCATTCCGGCAGAATGTCGGTCGCGGCTTTACCGACGCTTCAGGGCTTCCAGTTCCTCCAGGGTGCGTGGCCAGTCTGATCCCAATAGGCGAGACAAACTTCGATCCGCAAGAACCCTACCACCGGTCTGGCAGCGCGCGCAGTAATTCGTTTCTTTGTCGGCATAGCGAATCCGCAGAACCTTGTCGCCACATCTTGGACAGGGCTCGCCGTAACGCCCGTGAACTGCCATACCCTTGCGGAAGGCAGTGACTTTTTCGGGGAAGCCTTTCTGGGCCTCCCCTTGAAGTCGCTCCACCCAGAACCCGATCGTGTGCTGCGTGGCAGCAAACAGTCTTTCCCACTCTTCCAAGCTTAGTTTTTGTGTGAGTGTAATAGGGGATAGTCGCGCCGCGTGCAGGATTTCGTCCGAATATGCGTTGCCGATGCCACTCACTAGACTTGGATCGGTAAGCGCCCTCTTCAACGTGTGATTTTCCGCCGTGAGCGTTGCGCGAAACGAATCGAGGTTGCTGGAGAAGATGTCTATACCTCCAGGATCGAGCGACCGCAAGCTCTCCGCGCCGCTCAGTATGTGCAATGATGCGCGACGCTTCGTACCGGCTTCGGTAAGAATCAAAGAACCATTGGGAAAATCGAAGGCTGCCAGATTCTGTCGGCCGACTAGTTGAGCCGCTGGCGTCCGCCAGTGTAATCGGCCGGCAATCATCAAGTGAAGCGCCAGCCAAAGATCGTTATCTGTCCCAATTACAATGCGCTTACCAACTCGTCGCAATTCCCGGACAATACGCCCCTCCACACTGGAAAGAGGCGGTTGAGCGGTTCTCAGGAGAAAGGCGCTGGCCAGACGTATCTGCTCCAGGGGCTGTCCGACTATGCGTGATTCGAGTGCGCCAATGTATGCGGCAATGTCCGGCAACTCAGGCATAAGCGTAAGCTAGTTTCTAGGCCCAACAGTGTTATTACGTCTTTTTTACCTGTAAATGCGCCAGCGGCAGAGCTGATTCCGACCCGCGACGAGCTATCTCGCAACGCATACTACTTTAAACCCGTTGACCCTTCTTTAGTGCTCCATAGAATCGCCGCGCTTCTCGTATCCTTTCAGGAAAGTTAAGATCGAAAGGATGCAAGGCCGGGTTAGATCCTTTAAATATTACCGTCTTTCGCAATCATACTGAGGCCATGGTCAGTCTGCCGGATACATCCCGATAGGTAGGTGTGGCTCCGGTGTATGAAGTAAATGCCGACGCCGATGCCCGCACCAATGCCAACGCCACTCTCACGATATCGGCTTCGCAGCCATCGCAATAAGAGTTTGCCGCCGTTGCGGCGATGGGTAGGGACGAGAACCTGCGTCGGTGGCCGGCGATGCCACCTACGGCAACGAAAAGTTCCTGCGATGGTTAATGGAGCGAGGCATCACACCCTATATGCGCACGCGGGACAGTGCTCTCCGCAAAAACAGTCCGCTCTACGGTCCCGATCGTTTTACTCATCTTCCCGAAAGCAACAGCTACCTCTGTCCCGTAGGCCAGCAACTCAACCATGGCGGACAGAATGCTAGGAATCGAACCGCGTCTACATCGGGACCTGCAAACACTGTGGGACGTGCGCGCAAAAAGCGCAATGCACAAGCTCACCGTCGAAATATCTTGCCATCCACATGCGTGAGCCCGCCCGGCAACACGCGAGAGACTTAGCAAACACACCGGGCTTGGTGAACGCGCACCGGCAAAGAAAGAAGGTGGAAGCGCTGTTCTCGGAACTCAACAATCAGATCGGACTTCGTCGCCTGCGCCTGCGGAGATTAAAGTTTGTTCGTGAGCCGTTCTTCCTGGCTGCGGCGGCGCAAAACATTAAGCGATTGGTCCGCCTAAGCCGAGGCCCGCAGCCAATGATCCCAGCAACGGCTTAGTCGTTCGTTCGCAGAAGACTCTTCCTCCCCGCGCGCTAATACACAGCACCAACAGTTCTTCCGACCAACCCTTTTTCAACACCCACTTACGTGAACGAAAGCAGGGGGCAGGTCACATGAATCAGGTAAGGAGCAATTGCGGCGGAGGTCCGTGCCCGTCTTCGAGCATTTTCGAAGTGCAGCAATGGGTATTTGCTTAAGGCGTCTCCTCTTCCACTTCGACGGCATCCACGCTTGCGTAGTTGACGTCAGGAACGAAAGAGACAATTAACTTGCCTTGAGCATTGGGGCGAAGGCCGTGATACGTCTTGACCAATGCGCGTCCCGAACCTACTGCTTCCACAATATCCAGGTTGCGGGTGAGTGCGACGCCATTGCAAAGGACGTCGAAAACGCGGCTGCCCAGTCCACCTGTCTTTGTGACATCCGATCCCCAGTATTTTTCGGCGAAATATAGAGTCAACTTGTAACTTCCCTTATCTACAGGAAGGGAGTAATTGAAGTTACCGTACCGTTCCCCGGCATAGAGGCCCGGCTCCGAAGTACCGCCAATCGCAACTTTATCTGACGCAAGCTGGCCGCTGCTGTAGTAGGTGTCCGGCATCCAGAGATTCCCTGCCGCATCAACGAAGAAACTGTTCTGAGCCACCATGCGGATTGGGCGCAACCGATGGGGCAAGCCGGGGACAATCTCAATCGCGTTGATGATCGGCAATCCGAGCGTGCCCGTTAAATCGAGGTGAAGATAGCCGTCATTGCTGGGAGAGATATCCCGAAATACGCGCACATCAGCGGTATTGGCGCCCGCATCCGAAACGATGTCGAATTGCTTCAATAGTGGTCGCCCATTGAGTTCAACGTCGAAGACACGGCTATTCTCTCCCCCGCCGAGCGAACTGGCCGGGCTATAGGTAGTTTCGGCAAAATGAAGCCGCAATTCATAAGTACCCGGAGCGAGAGGTATCTTGTAGGAGAAGACCCCGGTTCTCGCGGTGAGATACAACTCAGGATTGCGAGTGCGGGCAATATGCTGGTTGGGGAGTTCCGTGACAGAGCCGCCGGTGAAGTAACGATCTCCTGCCCATACATTCCCTTCCGAATCCTTGAAGATAGGGCGCGAGTAGCCGCATCGAATGCGAATCTCCGGCCCCATTGCGAGAGAAGGCGCGTGAGATGGCGCCTTAGGCGCGTCGTTGACGGTTACGGGACGGCTGCGATTAAACCGCCACATCGTCAAAGACCCGGCCACGATTGCTAGAATCGCGCCGATGGCCCAAAAAACCTGGCCGCGAAACATGTGCCTATGCACCGGCTTTGATGGACGATCTTGCAGATGGATGCGATCGTTTCGGCCAGCCTTTCCCTTTTCCCCAGTGTGGGAACGCTCTTCGGTCTGGAGCCCGTGTTCCGGATTGGGCGGAGCCGCCATCAGCACTGAATTGTCGAATGGGTTCTGCAACCGCGCTCCCGGAATCCGGTCCATGAACTCGGGACGATAGTGCCCGGTTGCAACCACAATCTCTATGGGTTGATCCGCACCTTCACCTTCATAGAATTCTCGCAGCTTCTTTCGCAGCCGAAAAGCCTCCACCCGAACAATGGAGTCTGTGGCCTGGTCGAAGGATTGAGGCCGGCCAAAGACCTCCGTCGCGATGGAATACTCCTTGATGGCGCCGGTGTCGCCTTCAAAGTGTCTCTCGCAAATATAGTTAAGCAGGTTGGCTAGCCGCGGGTTGTTTTCGAAGGGCCCAGAGGTCAGTACTGCGTATAATGCTGCGCGCTCCTTGGCCCTGCGGCCCGGATCTACGTGGTCCGGATGAGGAATTGCTCCCCGAATCGTCATACTCCAAAAATCTCCGCTTTTATTGTCGCCGATTCAGTCTGGCCTTGAGCTCGATCATGCTATTCGTCGATTCAGGTGCGATTCAAAGCCCGGGCGTCTTGGGCCCGAAGTGCACAGCCGAATATATACCTTCCCGAATACCATGTAACGTCAGGATGTAACCGGTTACGTAAACCGGAATGTAACGCGCATAACGTTTCGCTCCTATCTTCCATCGCCTAGAATCCGGAACGGTTCGCGAGAGGCTTCGAAAAGGTCTGCCGTGCCGCGGACCAATGCGACCCGGGCGATACCAAGCTTTGCATAAAGACTGCAAATTGCAATAAGTGGTTCAGGAATTGAGGACAAGGATGAGAATAGCTAAGTTGAGATCCCGTGCAGTGTTTGCCACTCTATTGTTCTTCATTGCGAACGTCGCTTTGGCGGCCGAAGGGCCTTATGGGGGAACTCCGGCGCCCGTCCCTGGCACCGTTCAAGCCGAGAACTACGACACCGGCGGCCAAGGGGTGGCCTATAATGTCACTTCGACTAACGGGACTGGAAATAGCTACCGCTCCGATGGGGTTGACTTGGAAGCTACCACCGATACCGGCGGGGGCTACGACCTCGGTTGGACGGCCAGCGGACAGTGGTTCCGATATACCGTCAACGTGGCGACGGCGGCCACCTATACGGTTACTTTCCGTGTGGCCGCAATCAGCGCGGTGGCCGATGCATTCCATGTTTCTAACTCATCGGGAACCAACCTCAGCGGCTCGGTCAGTGTACCCGCGACCGGCGCTTGGCAAACTTGGACAAACGTGACCGCCACCGTCACGTTGCCAGCCGGTCAGCAAACATTGACCATCAACCAAGACAACGCCGGCTGGAACCTCAACTACTTCACCTTCGCGTCTACTTCTGGCGGCGAAGGGCCTTACCGCGGAACTCCTGCCGCGATCTCCGGCACGGTGCAGGCCGAAAATTACGACACTGGCGGCCAAGGCGTCGGCTACGACGTCAGTTCCACCAATGGCTCGGCGAACAATTACCGCTCCGACGGAGTTGATCTGGAAGTGACGACCGACACTGGGGGAGGGTACGACCTGGGCTGGACAGCCAGCGGCCAGTGGTTCCGTTACACCGTCAACGTGGCCACTGCCGGAACATATACAGTGACCTTCCGGGTGGCGGCAATCAACGCGGTGACC
>DATNKA010000050.1:0-2466 GCA_035603655.1 Candidatus Acidiferrales bacterium
AAGGGACCCGATCATATCGAACTGGTTTCTATGACCATAAAGCCGGGAGAGGAAATTATTGTCGGGCAAAGATTGCGCGCCGTCCTCGGTGCCGCCCAGAAGAGGGCTGCGTAGAAAGAAGGAAGGTAAGGAAGGAGAGGAAACCTGTGCACCTGTCAACAATCGCTCGGCACTTAGGTATTTCCCTGCTGCTGGCTACTGTTGTCACCGCGCAGGAGCGAGTGCGCGCTGTGACGCCCGCGCACTCTGCTTCGAGTGGCAACCGTTTTCTCTCGCCGGGCGTGGATACCGGCGACTATCTCTACATTTCGGGCCAAGGACCACGCCGCGCTGATGGCACAATACCCTCCGCGCCAAACGCGCAATTCCGCCAAGCTCTCGACAACATAAAGGTTGTAGTGGAGTCGGCGGGATTGACTCTGGACAACGTTGTGTATGCGCAGGTTTATCTGACGGACATCGGTTCATATTCGGAGATGAATCGAGTGTTCGCCGAGTACTTCCCGAAGACTCCCCCAGCTCGAGCAGTACTCGGAGTCTACGGCCTTCCCGATCCGCTGGTTCAGATCAACGCAGTTGCTGTGCGCAATCTGGACGGACGGAAGGCAGTTTATCCTGCAAATTTTTCTAAAGACGAGAGCGCATCGCCGGGAATCCTCACCCATGACCGCCTTTTCATTTCCGGCATGGCTGGGATTGATCCCCTAACTGGCAAGGTTCCCGATGATCCAGCCGCTCAGGTCGATCTGGCACTCGACGGTATGCAGGCCGTCGTAAAAGCCGCCGGTCTGGAGATGAGTCATGTCGTTTTCGTCAATCCCTATCTGACGTCGGACATCCCTTCGCGCGTCATGAATGAGCGCTATGCCAAGCGGTTCGAATTCGGTAACACACCGGGACGCGCCACAATCGAAGTGTCCAGCCTTCCGGGAGGCGCTCGCATTGAGTACACCGGTGTGGCTGTTCGTGACCTTCAGCAACGCAAAGCGGTGCGGCCGAAGAATATGCCTCCAAGTCCCACCGCCAGCCCCTGCGTCTTTGCCGGCGACACCTTATACTGCTCGGCCAAGAGCGGCTTCATCCCTGGACCACACGGTGGTGTTTATGCCAGCACCACCCAGCATCAACTCCGGCAGACCATGCGCAATCTCCTCGACAACCTCGAAGAAGCCGGGATGGAGTTCAGTCAAGTTGTGGCGGTCAATGTCTATTTAGACGATCTGGCTGATTTGCCAGTCTTTGACGTCGTTTTCGCTCAATATTTCGGCCCGATCATGCCGGCGAACACCACGGTTCAACAGATTGCTCCCGCGGAACGTAGAGCAGATAAGAACGACAACTATCCCGACTTGGAGCAAGTTTCATTGATCGCCGTCCGCGGCAAATCCGCGCATTGAAGAATGCCGTTGCGTTGGATTGACGGGCCTGGAAGTCAAGATCAATCGAGGTTTTATCAGGTGAGAGTAAGCGCCCGAGCGGCGAACGAGTTTGCAGAGACTGCGCGATTCATTCCGTCGCTCGGAGCAAGGTATGCGGTTGTGCTTATTTTTGCTCTTGCTGCGAGCCAGGCTCAAACAACGGCGCACAGCGGCGGACGGCAGACGTTTGAATCGAGTTGTGCGCCGTGCCATGGATTGAATGGAAAAGGAGGCGAACGCGCCCCGGACATCGTGACAAGGCCCGACATCGTGAGGCTATCGGACAGCCAAATTCTTAAGGTGCTGCGGGAGGGAAAGCCCCAAGCTGGAATGCCCCCGTTTGCCGGGCTGGGACCGGCGAAACTGTCCGACATACTGAATTATTTGCGATTCCTGCAAGGCCAGGGCAGAACGCCTACGGTGGTGGTAAACGCCGAGAAAGGCAAAGAAATTTTCTCAGGCAAGGCGGGCTGTTCGGAGTGTCACATGGTCCACGGATCGGGGGGATTTCTCGGCCCCGATCTGTCGTACTACGGAGCGAGCCACTCCCCCGACGACATCCGCAGCGCCATAGTGAGCGCAGAGAAAAGACCGGGTAGTCGCAAAGGATTGGCCAAGGCAACAACCAGGGATGGCCGACAGATTTCTGGCTTGGTCAGGAATGAGGACAATCTCTCAGTGCAATTGCAAGGGCAGGATGGGGCCTTCTACTCCCTGGAGAAATCCGACCTGTCTGAACTTATATTCGATTCGGAGCCCCTGATGTCAGACAACTACGGCGCGAAGCTCAGTAAGTCAGAACTGGACCAACTCGTGGGCTACCTGCTGGGCGTTGTGGACGCAAAGCAGGATGGACAGGTTGTGACGAGTCAATGAAGGAAGGAAAACCCAACAAGGAGTAGCTTGGCGCTACTTGTTGCCTTCGAAGGTCCTGGTTTTATGAACATGGGTGGCCAGTGGGGAGGAGCGCTAACCGCGTCGCTAACACCCATGATCGCACAACGCTACGGTTGGACGTCTTCTTTTCTGATAGCCGCGATCGTCAGTG
>DATNKA010000051.1:0-3571 GCA_035603655.1 Candidatus Acidiferrales bacterium
AAACGATTCTCTTGGCTTTTGGCGATACATCGTGCTAGTGTTTTGCATGTTGAAATAGAATCTCGTCCGAGAGATACGATCATTGCGTCCTTAAAATCTGGCGTTAAGAGCGAAAAGTCCCGGGAGCCGCCGCAATGCCACGCGTCACAAAATCCAGTGCAGGTTCAGCGCCTGTCGGTGTGATCTCAAAAGTGTTGCTGATTCTTGAAGCTCTCCAAGGCTCTTCTGCTGGATTAGGATTGAAGGCCATCTGCGATCTGACCGGCATTCACAAGAGCACTGCGCACCGCTTTCTGAAACATTTGGAGCGCGAGCGCTATCTCATTCGAACGGAAGCCGGAGCTTACCTGATCGGTCCGCGACTGTCGCAGATGTCGGCGCGCGCTAACCAGGGCGCTACGCTGCAAGCAGTCGCGCGGCCGATACTTTGGGAGTTGTGGAAGTCAACTCAGGAAACCGTCAATCTGGCTGTTCTCGACCAAGGCACTGTGCTCTACGTGGATGTCATCGAGAGCCCGCATGAATTCCGGCTTTCATCGCGCGTGGGCGCGCGCCGTTCGCTGCACGTCACGGCACTGGGCAAAGCGTTGGCGGCTTTTCTGCCCGCGGAGTTACGAGAAAGCATTTTGAGCACGATTACATTCCAGCCTGCGACTTCAAGAACCATTTTGAACTTGTTGCAGTTTCGCCAGGAACTCGAGAAGATCCGGAGACAAGGCTACGCGGTCGATGATGAAGAGGCCGTCCAGGGTGCCCGCTGTGTGAGCGCCCCAATCCTCAACTCAGGCAGCGAACCAATCGCTGCCGTCAGTGTCTCCGGACCTGTGACCAGAGTCAGCCCTAATCAGGTCGTTGCGCTGGCTGGAGCCGTGACGTCCGCCGCCCGCGCAATTTCGGCTGCCATGGGATTTTCACGACCTGAGCCGGAAGCGGTAAACCGTCGCCGCTCTAAGACGGTCGTTCCGGCTCGGAATTAACCTGCGAAATTCACACCGGGGTTTATTTGTCCGGTCCAACGAGAGCGGAGTCACACCGCTTCCTGAGGCTTCGGATCGCGTCGTCTTGTGGAAATCTTTGGCTTCCTTTAGCAGCAACTTCGCAAGCTTCCTGCATTTTGTTAAGCGTGAGGTAAATCCTTGTACTGAGGCGATAGAGTTCAGCATCGTAGGGAGCTAACTGCATTCCCTGGCGCAAGACGTTTTCTGCGTCGCCCTGACGACTGGCCGCTACCAGCAACTCCGCCAGTTCTTCAAAGTCCACAGGGTTCGTCGCACTATGACGGATGGCGTCCTCAAGATATCGAATTGCCAGCGCCGCGCTTTCGGCGTTCTTGTTCTGCACTGCCTGGTCAGCCAATGCCTCGAGCACCTGAACATTGTCGGGAAGCGTGGCCTTGAGTTGCTCTGCCAGCGACCAGTAGCGCGTCCGATATTCTGGGTGCGCCAACATAACTTGGCCATAAGCCTGTAACAGTGTCAGTGGCGATGGCGCGTCCTGCTTTGCTGGATTGGCACTGAGTTGAACCAGATCGGGAAGCTTGGAGGTTGTCATGTGGAAGGCAACATCGGGAAAAGGCTCTTCGGCATCGGCCACGATACGATGGTTGGTGAGAACTGAATGGGAGATCACCGTCACCTCCCGCTTGGGCATGTGGCACCCCGCGCAATCGTCAGGAGGTGTCTTGTGCTGCCGCAGAGACAGCGGCACTGCGCAACTTTTTTCGGTGTGACAAGCCAAGCATTTATCGCGAAAGTACGCTGCAGCTTCCTTTGGCGAAGGTTGCACGTGAGGATCGTGACAACTGATGCAGCCCAGGTGTCCGCCACTGTTCAGATAACATTTGCTGAGACGCATGGATAGGTAGTGCTCCAGCAGGTCATCTTTGGGCGCGGACGTGCGGTTAAAGGGAACCAAGAAAATACTCAGAGTGTCGTTCAGTTCAGCGCCCGGGCGAAAGTCGCGGTACGTTTTTGCCGCTTGCAAGATGCGCGCGTCGCCGGTCTGATGGCACGACATGCAGATGTTGTCCGCAACCCAAGGCGAAAGTTTGGCCGGGTTTGTAATTGAGCCAGTCGGATCTCCCATGTGCGCCGCAGCGACGTGGGACAAGCCTGGGCCGTGACAGTTCTCGCACCCGATGGCCAGTTCCGCGAACGGCGTTTCCTGAAAACGCCCGTTCCCATCCGGGAGCGGGCGGGGTTGCCCGCTATGGCAGGAGATGCAAGCCGGGAGAATAGGGCGGTTGAAACCGTAATCGCCGAACTCGTATCCGGGAGAGAGTGCCCAGCGATGTGGTTTGGCGTAGAACGAGAGCGGCGCTTCGAAGAGGTAGCCGTCCTGCTTCACAATGGCTCCGCTGCCATTTGCTCCTGAACCAATGATCCACTCGACCCTCCGCGTTTCCCGAAAAACGTCATTGCCGCTGGCGTTAGTCTCATATTCGCTCTGGTAAAGATTGTTGTCGTGGGCAGAGATCTCAAAATGGCGATTGAGACTGGGATCAAAGATGCTGCCCGATGTCGGAATCTTTTCCAGAAGAGCCGGAGTGATTTCCGACATCGAGTGGCCCATGTCTGTACGCGAGAAAGATGCATAGATGCTCGCGTGACATTTGGAGCAGACTCTGGAACCAACATAGCCAGAATCTGCCGGTGGATTCTGCTCTGTCGACGCCGGTATTCCTGGCGACTTGCTCTGGAAGCTGAGGCAGGTGAAAAGCAGCAGAGCTCCCGACATATACGGCAAACCCCTTGCGATCGCTCGCCATCGCTTTCCTCGGGTGCAATTCGAAGACTTCATGACGGGGGGCCTGGCTTCCATCCCGCCAACTGCTCCTTGACCCACCTTGCGTTTTTTTCAGAGTGGCACAGCAAACAGGCATTCGGACTTTCCTCCTGTCCAAATCGCTGTGTCGTGTCGGCGTTCGGAATATCGTCAATCTGGTGAGTGCGAGCTCGAAAAAGAACAGCGTCCATGATACGGGGCATGTGACAAGAAACGCAGCGGCTGCCTTCCGAGTCGACGCGATGATGAGTATGGGCGGCCAATGAGGCACTGCTCTGAAACTGGGAATGGCAGCTGGTGCACATCAAGTCCGGTTGATCGCGAAACTTTACCGAAGTCAGGTTAGAAGCTGCATCGTGTCCGTGCGGATCGTGACAGGTTCCGCAGCTCACCTGACCCTTCCTGAAACATTGAGACCGTTCGAGCGCTTCCCCGATGAAGGTGGTCTGACGGAAGCGCCCGTCCTTGTAAAAGCCCATCCGGGAGAACTCGCCGAAAGGAATGCTTAGATTTCTGGGGAAGAACTCACCCGCGCTTGAATAATTCAACTCACCGCCGGAGCCGGAGGAGCGGATCGCAGACTGCATATGGCACTGCGCGCAAATACGGTTGAAATCGCGGTTGCCCAGGTCATGGAAATTCACTGGGGGATCCTGGGCTGCTTTCGGGTACAGCTCGCTTGTGGTCATCTCGATGACGTGCTGCAACGATGGGCCGTGACACATTTCGCAATCAATGCCCGGCTCCTTGAATTCCACATGGTTCACATCGAAGCCGCCGCCTTTTA
>DATNKA010000052.1:0-8664 GCA_035603655.1 Candidatus Acidiferrales bacterium
TTCAGCCGACAGTCGCGCCGGAACGGTAAACGGCGCACGCAGTGACCAAACCAATATCACCCTCGATGGTGTCGACAACAATGACCAACTCCTGGGCACGGCCTTCGCAGGAGCAATCCGTGCGCCCCTGGATTCGCTCGAGGAACTCAAGGTAACCACCAGCAATTCTGAGGCGGATTCCGGCCGTTCCTCGGGCGGACAGGTATCTCTGGTTACCAAGAGCGGCACCAACCACGTTCACGGCTCGCTGTACATTTATAACCGCCCCACCTTCACTGCGGCGAATGATTGGTTCAACAAAGCCGCGCAAATCAGCCAGGATGAACCCAACACTGCGCCGTTTTTGTTACGCAATACGTTCGGAGCGAACGTGGGTGGGCCTATCATCAAGGACCGTCTGTTTTTCTTTGCAGCCTACGAGGGCCAGCGCAAGCGGGAAGCCCTGCAGGTTTCCCGCGTGATTCCAAGCGCGGGGATGAAAGTCGGCTCGATAAGTTATCCTTGTACACAGGATCCAGCCTGCCCGGCGGGCGGAGTGGAAACATTGAACGCGGCTCAGATCGCCGGCATGGACCCGAACTGTTCTGGTAATGGCACTTGCCCGCTGGGACCGGGGCCAAATCCGCTCTTGGCCAATATCGGCGGAGCCAATCCGGGCGCTCTCTTCAGCCAATATCCAAATGCCAATACGAACACGGTCGGCGATGGCTTCGACTATGTGGGATACACTTTCTCGTCGCCATTGCCGGCAAGTCAAAATGCCTATGTCGCGAAGCTCGATTACAACCTCACCAGAGACGGAAACCACCGCCTGTTTCTGCGCGGCATCATGAATAATGATCGGACGGCTGAGCGCAACCTCAACACTCCGTTTTCGATAACCGGGGACGGTGGCGAGCAATTCCCCGGCCAGGCCGAGCAGCAAGTCGAGCACGATAATAATAAGGGCTTTACCGCGGGCTACACGGCGACATTCAGCAGTACCCTGATTAATAATTTCCGTTTCGGATACATCAGCCAACTTATCAACATTCAGGGACTGCAAAACCAGCCCTTCGTTCATTTCCGTGGCATGGACGATGTCACCGGCTTCACGCCGACCCTGAACACCCACGTGCCGGTCAAGAACATTGTCGATGACCTCACGAAAGTGGTCGGTAACCACAGCTTCCAGTTCGGGTTGAATTATCGGCAAGTGGATAACCTGCGCGAATCAAACGCGCAGAATTTCTTTTCTGCGGAGACCAATGTCTACTGGACAAATAATTCCGGCATCGCAAACACGGGCAGCAGTCTCGATCCGGCGGCCTTCGGTTATCCGGCAGTCGATTCGGGTTTCGCCGCGAGCTATGACTTTGCCATGGCCGCCCTGGTCGGGCTCATTCCCCAAGTCAACGCCAATTACGAACTCACCAAGACCCTGAGTTTGATTCCGCAAGGTCAACTGGTTCCCCGGCATTTTCGCGATCACGAATACGAGTTTTACGGGCAAGACCAGTGGAGGATCAAGCCCAACCTCACATTCACCTATGGCCTTCGCTATGCGATCTTGCAGCCGCCTTTTGAAACCACCGGCACGCAAGTTGCGCCCACCATCAGCCTCCACGACTGGTTCTTGCAACGCGGCCAGGCTGCCTACCAGGGCCAGGTCTATGACCCGACCATCGGCTTTGGTCTTGCGGGCCAGGCGAACGGCAAACAACCTTACTGGGGATACGACTACAAGGACTTCGCTCCGCGTGTTGCCTTTGCTTATTCTCCCAAAGGTGAGGGCGGCTGGGCCAAGCGGTTGTGGGGCGGCCAAGGAAAGACCTCGATTCGCGCCGGTTACGGCATCTACTTCGATCACTTCGGAGAGGGAATTACTAATACCTTCGACCGCAATGGCTCCTTCGGCTTGACCACCTCCGAGGTCAATCCCGCCGGAATTCAAAGTGTGGACGGTTCGGCACGCTATTCGGGGCTCTACAACATTCCTACCACCAGTGCAGACGGCTGCAACACACCGCCCTGCTCGCTTGTCGGAGCGCCGCCTACTGGTTCGTTTCCCGTCTTTCCCCCGAGCGGCGCGTCGACCCCTGGCGGATTCGCCATTACCTGGGGGCTCGATGACAAGCTCAAAACTCCATATTCCCACGTAATCGATTTTTCGATAACCCGGGAGCTGCCTTCGAACTTTGTCTTTGAAGCTTCCTATGTCGGACGCTTTGCCCATCGTCTGTTGCAGGAAGAGGACCTGGCCGAACCCACCAATCTTCGCGACCCGGCCAGCAACACCACCTATTTCCAGGCGGCGCAGGCTTTGGCGAGGCAATACTATTCCGGCACGCCGATTCAAAACATAAGTGCAGCGACGATCGGCACCAAGTACTGGGAGAACGTCTTTCCCTCTGCTGCCGGTCCGGCTTCAAGTCAACTGTCTGGTTCCACCAACGGGGGTATCACTTCTACTTGCACGGGTGGAGGGATCCCGGGTACGACGCAGTTATCGGCCACACAGGCGATGTACGATCTTTTTTGCAATTTCTCCGGAAATGAAACTACTGCGCTTTCGATCGCTGATGCGTTCTGCTTCCCCTCTTGCGCTACCCTTAAAGGCCAAACAGCGCCCACTCCTTACGCCTACTACAGCCCACAGTTTTCTTCACTGTTTGCTTGGAGGAGCATCGGTAACAGCGCCTACAACGCAGGCCAGTTCAGTCTGCGCCATCGCTCGGGTGGTTTGGAATTCGATTTAAATTACACATACTCCAAGTCCATCGATGACGGCTCCAACGCCGAACGAATCAACGAGTTTGAGGGCTTCGGTTTCGGCAGCCAGATCATCAATTCATGGATCCCGCAGCAGAATCGCGCCGTATCCGATTTCGATACCACCCACATCGTCAACGCAAACTGGGTCTACCAACTGCCATTTGGCCGCGGAAAGCGATTCGGTAGCGGCATGGGCCGAGTCGCCAACGGAGTGTTTGGAGGATGGACAATATCCGGTCTCTGGCGCTGGTCCAGTGGATACCCGTTCTCGCTATTCAGTCCAGAATGGGCCACGAATTACCAGCTCGAGACCCCCGCCGTGCCCTTGAGTAGCGCGCGTCCTAAGACTGGAAGCTACATCGTTGCTCAGGCGAGCGGCGGGACCGGCCCGAACGTGTTTCAAGACCCTGGAATTACAGACGCCGGCACCAACCCCAACGCCGCTATCAATCTTTTCCGGGCGGCATATCCCGGTGAGGCAGGACTGAGGAACGGCTTGCGCGGTCCCGGTACGTTTAATATCGACACGGGTGTGGCAAAAAGCTGGTACATCACGGAAGGCCAGTTTGTAAAATTCTCCTGGCAGATGTTCAACGTGACCAACTCGGCACGTTTCGACGTGGGCACGATGTCGATAAACGGAAACAACTCTCTGTCCAGCAGCAGCAGCTTTGGAAACTTCAGTTCCACGCTCTCCAATCCGCGGGTGATGGAGTTCGGCCTGCGTTATACCTTCTGATCAGCTACGGGGAGTCATCCAGGGGCGGATTTTCCGCCCCTTTCATTTGCGCTGCTGGATCTAGGGCAAACCAGATTACTTCGCGGGATTAAGGTGTGGACTTGCTTACGATAATGGTGAGTCGCTCATCCTGAAGCGGGTTCGCACATGCTCCGAGATCAGTTCGATCGCGGAACGGTTGGTCACGGGATCGGTTTGGGCCAGGTACCGCATAGCCTCTACCAGCAACCGCTGTCCATCAACGTAGCGAGGATCGGAGGCGCGTTCTCGTTTTGTGGAACGACCCAACTTCGGCGGGACTGGGATAGTGAACACTTTGGCCATGCGTGGACTCAATTGAGGTTTCTCAAGGCAGTATAGCGCCCCAGGTGCATTTTCCAGAACAACATTCTTCTGCTTCCGATTCAACCACTTAGCCACGAGGCGAGACAATCTTCGTCTTGCCTGTGGTTTTCAAGCGAAATACGTCGTTGCTGATCTTCGCATTTACCTTTACCGCAGAATACTTCGCCAGGCGATAATCTCCCTGGCTCTGCATGAATTTCTGCTGCAGCGAGATGCCGCGGTTAAGGTCGATCCATAGGAAGGCTTCCGTGAAGTAGTTCCGGACTTTCTCGCTCTTGGGAGTCAGGTGGAGCTTCGCCGTCGCTATGTTGTCAATGGTCTCCTCCCCCTGATAAGTGACATCAAATGTGTTTTTCAAATCCTGCCCGCTGCCTCCAAAGCCCAGAACCAGATAGCTTTCTATTTCGTTATGGTTTGCGCCCGCCGTATATTGAATGACCTGTTCGATCTTCGGCTGATACACCTGCAGCTTGCCGTCTTTGTAAAGCAGAAACTTCTGCTCGGGTTCCTTGATGTCAGCCATCATTTCAATTTCTTTTCCCGAGCGCCGGTAATACACCGTGCCCTTCTGCGTGTCGGTTTCATCGACCACTCTCTGATACTGATCCCAAACGAAATCGGCTTGCGTGGTTTGGAAGTTGGCGGCTGCCGCATCCATCTTTTGGAGCACGTTGTCGAGAGTAGCAGCGCCCGGCTCTTGTGCTGTTCCGATCGAACTCAGCAACGTAATCCAGGCGAGGCCGATGATCCGCAAGAAAGGTTTTATCACTATTTTCTTTTCACCCAAACCCGGTAGTTCTGCACTTTCCCGTCGTGATCCGGTACTCCTTCATAGTTCACGATCGACACCGCGCCCGAAATCGGTTCAATGACACGCAGCAATTGGTCGGGCACGGAGCCGTTATCACCCGGCGAAAGCGCGCTGGCGGAAATCTCATATAGCAGGCCGCCTTGCGCGTCCGTTGTGACAATGACATCAGTCTGATGCAGCTTGCGGGGAACTGGTTTGTCGTTGTAATTAATCCAGTACGGGGTGGCAAAGATGAAGATAAGGATCAGCGTAACCATGACGTCGTAATGCAGGGTGCCACGCTCATGCTGCCACAGAATATAGCTGCGGATTGTTCGCCAAACGGCGTTCATCGGTAGGGAAGGCGCGCCGCTATTGGTCGTGCTGATGTCCACACTTTGCAAGTCTAGTGACCGCGTCCTTTCTTGGCAATGATTAAGCGGTTAAGCTTCTTCTGGCTACTAGCTACTGGCTTTGAGCGATCTCCCGAAAGCGGTGATTCGCTCGGCGCCGATGTAAGGCCGCAATACTTCGGGAATCACAACACTACCATCCGCCTGCTGGTAGTTCTCGACAATCGCCACCCATGTGCGGCCCACGGCCAATCCACTTCCGTTCAGTGTGTGGACGAAGTCAGTCTTGTTCTTACCTTCCGGCCGGTAACGTATATTAGCGCGCCTTGCCTGATAGGATTCAAAATTCGAGCACGACGAAATCTCGCGGAATAACTGCTGCCCCGGCAGCCAGACTTCAATGTCATACGTCTTCGCCGGAGATGCTCCCATATCACCCGTGCACAATGCCATGGTGCGATAGTGTAGCCCAAGCTTTTGCAGAACGGTCTCGGCGTTTCGCGTGAGCTTCTCATGTTCGTCATACGAATTTTCCGGGTGCGCAAACTTTACCAGCTCTACTTTCTGAAACTGGTGCTGACGGATGATGCCGCGCACGTCTTTCCCGTATGAACCCGCCTCGCTGCGAAAGCACGGAGTATAGGCCGTCAGTGAAATCGGCAAACGTGCGGAATCAAGCACTTCATCGCGGTACAGGTTTGTGACCGGAACCTCCGCTGTCGGAATCAGCCAGAGATCTTTTTCTCCATGGGGAACGCGAAACGAGTCGTCGGCAAACTTGGGTAACTGCCCGGTGCCGTACATGGATTCGGAATTAACCAGGTAGGGTGGCAGAACTTCGGTATATCCATGCTCGCGGGTGTGCAGGTCAAGCATGAAATTCGCCAGAGCTCGTTCGAGCTTTGCGCCCATGTCCCAGTAAACCGCAAAGCGCGCCCCGGTGAGCTTGACGGCTCGCTCCAGGTCGAGAATGCCGAGTTCCGCTCCCAGCTCCCAGTGCGGCTTTGGAGTGAAGGCGAACTTTGGCGGCGCGCCCCATTGCCGGATTTCCACATTCCCTTCCGGGCTATGGCCGACTGGAACGCTCTCATGCGGCACGTTGGGGATTCCAGAAAGAATCTCCTGCAGCCGCGCGTCGAGGTCGGCAGCAGTTTTCTCCAGGATCTGAATCTGCTCGCGCAGCTGTTTCGTCTCGGCGATGGCAGCCGTTGCATCCTGGCCCGCCTTTTTTAGCCTGGCAATGTCCTCCGATGCCTTGTTTCGCCGAGCCTTCATAGTCTCCGACTCGGTAATAGCCTGGCGACGCTGCGTATCGACCGCTAGGAAATCTTTCAGCACGGCAGCCGGGTCGGCGCCGCGCTGGCGCAGCATTTCTTCCACCCGGGGCAGGTTGTCACGAACAAAATTCAGATCGAGCATGGGAACTCAATACTGTATCGGAAACCATGCAAGGAATGCACTCAAGCACAATCGCGGCCGCGAATAATCTGGTGCCGGGAAGGGGAGTCGAACCCCCAAAGACCCGCAGGTCGGCGGATTTTAAGTCCGCTACGTCTGGCAATTTCGCCATGATAATAAAGCACTTATAGCGCACAAAGCGTGAGAGTGTGTAAGCCACTGTGCAAGTTTGGAAGGCTTTCCTCCGGTCGCTGCTGGCAAGAAGAACCTCGCGAGGACGGGCTCTTTTCCGGCGTTTTTTATCTGACTGCTCCGAGCGTCGCAAACAGCTGCCTTTTCCCGTCCGCCTATGCATACTTGTCAATTCGCAATTTCACGCGGTGCGCTGCATGGGCGATTTTGAGTTCGACAGAGGAAGCGTTCTGTTGTCAGATTTCAGGGTTGTGACCTGTGCGCGTTGCATCGATCCGCCATTTGCCAAATTGATTCGGGGTAGCTGGTTTGCTAAGGTCGTCGTCATGTCCGAGCGTTCCACCGAGCAGATACGAGAATTGCTCGACTCCCTTTATCGCGTGGAGTCGGGACGAATCCTGGCAACTCTGATCCGCTTGCTCGGTGATTTTGATCTTGCCGAGGAGGCGATGCACGAAGCCTTTGCAGCTGCGCTGAGCCTGTGGCCGAGAAGTGGAGTACCCGGCAACCCGCGACCATGGTTGATTTCGACGGCGCGATTCAAAGCCATTGATACTCTGCGTCGACGGGCAAGATTTGATGCATCTCAAGACGAGCTGGTGCGTCATCTCGAAGCGCAATGGCGTTCGGCGGAAAGGTCCAATGAAGAGGACAGCGTTGAGGATGATCGCCTTGAAGACGATCGGCTGCGCCTGATTTTTACCTGCTGTCATCCCTCTCTACCGCCGGAGGCGCACGTTGCGCTCACCTTGCGTGAGGTATGCGGGCTGACGACCGAGGAGATAGCAAAAGCCTTCCTCATCACTCCGCGTACGCTGGCGCAGCGCATTGTGCGTGCTAAGGCAAAGATTCGAGAGACGCCGATTCCGTACGAGGTGCCGACGCTACAGGAATTGCCGGAGCGACTGGGCGCGGTGCTTCAGGTCATCTATCTCGTCTTTAACGAGGGTTATTCGGCTGCGGCGGGAGTGGAGGTTACGCGGGCCGAGCTGACCGGCGAGGCGATTCGACTGGGCCGGTTGCTGACCGAACTCCGGCCAGATCCCGAAGTCATGGGGCTGCTTTCCCTGATGTTGCTACAGGAATCCCGTCACGCTGCGAGAACGTCGCCGACCGGAGAGCTGATTTTGCTGGAGAACCAGGATCGCTCGCTCTGGAACCGAGAGCAGATTGCGGAGGGAGTGGCATTGCTGGAGAAAGCCCTGAAGTCCCGCCGCTTCGGCGCTTACACACTGCAGGCTGCGATTGCGGCCGTTCATGCGGAGGCGAAATCGGTCGCTGCGACCGACTGGCGGCAGATTGTTGCGCTTTACAACCGATTGGTACGAGTTCAGCCTTCGCCGGTTGTGCAGCTAAATCGTGCCGTGGCAATTGCGATGTGCGAAGGTCCAGAGGCCGGTCTGACACACATCAATGCGGTGTTGGAACATGGCGAATTGGCGAATTATTACCTGGCGCATTCAGCCCGTGCGGATATGTACCGCAGGCTCGGCAGGACAGCTGAGGCTCGGTCTTCTTATGAGAGAGCTCTGGCGCTGACCCAACAGGAACCAGAGCGGCAATTCCTGCAAGAGCGGATTCGGCAGTTGAAATAGAAAAAGACTCGTCAGCAGCCGATGCGGCTTGAGATCACCAGGCGCAAAGCATAGTTCTAGAAGCGCGGAAGAAGAAAAATTTCTTGGGTGATTTGTCGAATGCCGGGCCGCCGTTCGACTATATCGTGAAACCAGTGCAACCGCCCAGCCTGAAGACCGTTAAAGGAAGAGGAGAAATCATGCCGCAGTATTTAGTTGCGATTCACCACCCCGACGACTACGACCCGTCCGTCGAGACCGAAGCGATGTCCAACGAGATCCACGCGCTCAACCGCGAAATGATGGCTGCCGGCGCCAGGATTTTCGTCGCTGGCCTTTCCCCGGCCAGCAGCGCGAGGTCGCTGCGGGCGAAGCCCGATGGCAAGGTGCTCGTCACCGACGGGCCGTACCTGGAGACCAAGGAGCACGTGGGCGGTTTTTGGCTGCTGGAAGCCGCTGACCTGGACGAGGCGCTGGCGTGGGGCCGCAAGGCCGCCGTCGCCTGTCGGGCGCCGGTCG
>DATNKA010000053.1:0-2714 GCA_035603655.1 Candidatus Acidiferrales bacterium
GCAAGACTCTAGGTGCCGTCGACTTCGTCCGACGCCTGGAGGAAGTCTTGATCCGAACCTGCGCCGACTTTGCCATCCCCAGCAAGCGCATTCAGGGCTTAACCGGCGTCTGGACCGATGCAGGAAGCGCCCATGCTCGCGCCGGGACAGCCGCCGTTGGGCAAGCTCAGGGCAGGCTCTCGGCTGTCCAGCGAAGCGAAGCGAGCCCGCAAGAGAGCCGAGCCAGCGGGCATGAGGCTAAACTCGCCGCCATCGGCGTGCACATCTCCCGCTTCGTTACCTCGCACGGCTTCGCCCTGAACGTAAACACTGACCTAAGTTTCTTCGACCTGATCATTCCTTGCGGAATCACATCAAAACCCGTCACCTCGATGCAGAATGAACTGGGGCATTCACTCGACCTGACCACAGTCTCCGACTCCATCTCCCGTAACTTCGGAACGGTCTTTTCCAGTCAGATGCTTTGGGTTGAGACAATTGATGCGCTCCTGGGCCGCACCGTCGGAGTGCCGTTGCAACCTCCCGCCGACCTCCGACGACTCCATCAAGAAGACGACTCTACCTGGGCCTGACGAGTTGAACCGTCCGTCGAGACTGCACAGCCTACCTTTCCAACCGCTGCCCGCCCACATGCTGGATGCACTCTTCCAGCACTTCGAGGGCAAGGTCCGCTTCTTCTTCCGTCACCACGAGCGGCGGACACAGCCGGATCGTGCTCGGCCCGCAACCTAGGAACAGCACGCCATGTTCGAAAGCCCTTTCAATAATCAGGTCGCGCTCCGCGGCACCATGCTCTTTCGTCGTCTTATCTTTCACAATGTCGACGCCGATCATTAATCCGCGGCCGCGCACATCGCCCACCAGCTTCAGCCGCGTTGGCCAGTCTGCCATGCGCTTCATCATATGCGCGCCGACTTCGGCGGAGTGCTCCAGCAGATTCTCTTTTTCAATCACGTCGAGCGTGGCCAGCGCGGCCGCCACGCACACGGGATTGCCACCAAACGTGGAGGCGTGCGAACCCGGCACCCAGTCCATGATTTCAGAGCGGGTCAGCGTGACGCCCAATGGCATGCCGGACGCGATTCCTTTTGCGATGCAGATCATGTCCGGCTCGACGCCAGTGTGCTCAACCGCCCACCACTTGCCGGTACGCCCCATCCCGCTCTGCACTTCATCGAGCACCAGCAAGATTCCGTGACGATCGCAGATGCGACGCAGTTCCTGCATGAAAATCGTTGGCGCTACCACGTAGCCGCCCTCGCCCTGCACCGGCTCGACAAAAATTGCCGCTACTTCTTCGGGCGCGAGCGTTGTCTTGAAAAGCTTTTCCTCGATAAAGCGCGCGCAGCCTAAAGCGAAAGCCTCTGCGTCCTGCGGACCTCCAGAGCACCCGCGATACACGTCGGGATAGCGGACGTGCGTCACCCCGGGCATGAGCGGCGCAAAGCGGCGCCGCTGCTGGGGTTTCGAAGCGGTCAGGGACAAGGCGCCCATGGTGCGGCCATGAAAAGCGCCGAAGAACGCGATGATGTTCTGCCGCTTAGTGTGATAGCGCGCCAGCTTAAGCGCGCACTCAATCGCGTCCGCACCGGAGTTGCCGTAATAAATTTTGTGGGGCCCGGGCATGGGCGCGATCTTCGACAGACGCTCCGCCAGTTCGACCATGTTCTCGTAATAAAAATCGGTGCCCGACATGTGGATCAACTCGCCAGCCTGCTTCTGCATGGCCGCAACCACATGGGGATGGCAATGGCCGGTTGAAGTCACGGCAATGCCGGCGGAGAAATCGTAGAACTCGTTGCCGTCCACGTCAGTGACCACAATGCCGCGGCCACTCTTGGCCACCAGAGGATAGGAACGCGTATAGGACGGCGAAATATATTTCTGGTCGTTCGCGAGCACGCGCTTCGCATTGGGTCCGGGCAAGGCGGTCTTGATTTTCGGTCCGGCAGTCGCAGTTATGGTTTTCGTAGTCATGGAATCCTCCGTGGGCAGCTGTCGATCGCTGGCTAGCAGTTGTAGGCGAACGGAACCCCGCAATGCGCGGCCCTGTCCGGACGTACGCAGGTCGAGGCCAATCAGACGGAGGATTGGTTAGTCGCTACCGAAGAGACTGGGACGAAGACGGGAAGGCAAATTCGCGCGATAGCGCCGAGGGCACACCAGGCAGTGCAGCCAGCACTCGGGCAGATGCGAATTGGGAACGTTGCGCAGCATCAGTAATCATGTCCTGTGAGCCATTATACTTGGCGCGGGCGCGCGGCGTAACCCCCAATTTCAGCGGCGCATTAAGATCGGGCCGCGGCGGCACCAAAGTAACGTAACCCTTCCGGCGCGAGTTATTTTTAGAAGACGAACATTCGCCTTCCGCTGTAGAGGGAGCCAGCTAATCGCAAAGCGCAGCTTTAGAAATTAAGCCTCAGAGCAAACTGAATCAGCCGTGGATTATTTACCGTATTGTTGACCACTCCGAAACTGGAGGGAGTATTGATGTCCTGCTGTCCGGTGTCGGCGAAACCGTTCAGGAAGAACTGGGCGTGGTTAAGCAGATTAAAGAACTCAGCCCGGAATTGCAAACTCATGCTTTCGCGGAAAGGGAAATTCTTGATGACTGAGAAGTCCGTGTTTACAAAGCGCGGGCCATACACCGGAGCGCGTGGGGCTGTACCCAGTTCGCCGGGCGGGGCCTTCGCGAAAGCGCAAGGGTTGAACCA
>DATNKA010000054.1:0-4254 GCA_035603655.1 Candidatus Acidiferrales bacterium
GAGTTCGGACGGGCAAGGTAAAGGACGGTGGAGGTCGCGGTCGAGTACTCGGCGTGGCACATTCGTGAGCTATTCGCCTGGAGTGTGCGGCGGCGCTTTCTGGGCACCGGCCTGTTGACGCGCCACATTGAGGACGCATTCTCGGACGACACGGGTCGGCATACGTTCATCGAGGATCGCGGCGGAAGTGCGCGTCGACATCCGGCCTAAGAACGCGTTTCCCCAATTAGAGTGTGAAACTTGGCGCTCGATATGATATGCAGTCGACGGTGATCAGTTGTGCGCTGTTCGAGCCAATATGCTGCCGTTTGAGGCGAATATGCTCCAGATGAACCAAAGCCAGACGGCACCCGATGAGACAGCGGCAAATGGGCCGTCTGCGGCGGAGTTGTTCACCTACGCTCTTGGCATTGTCCGACGGCAGATTTTCCTCGTCCTTCTCTTTGCGATGCTTGGCATCAGCCTCGGCGTAGTTACCTTCTTGAGGGCCTCCACACCCTACACGGCTACGGCGACTCTGCTGGTTGATACACACAAGATTGAGGTTTTGCAGCAGTCCGCGGTCTCTGAAGGGATGTCCATTGGGTCCGTTGGCGCGATGGACAGCCAAATAGAGTTGCTGAAGTCCGACGAACTCGCTTTGACAGTGATCAAGAAACTCGGGCTTTGGGATGATCCAAGGTTTGTTGGAGACGGAAAACCTGGCATTTTGAGGCGACTACTTTCCAAATATCTTCCAGTGCTCTCACCGAAACGATCGGAACTCACTGATGCCGATCGTATGGCGCAGGCGCTTGCGATCTTTGATAAGAGCCTGACAGTGGATCAGGTTGGCTCGGCCTACGCAATCGAAATCGGGTTCGAGTCGAGGTATTCCGATCTCGCCGCTCAAGTGGCGAATGAGGTCGCAAATTCGTATAACGATCTACAACAAACATCGGAAACCGAAGCAGCGCGTCAGGCCAGCGCTTGGCTCGAAACCCGCATCCCCGAATTGCGGGCGAAGAGCGAGGCCGCCAATAGAGCCGTAGTCGAATACAAGACCGAGCACGATATTGTCCAAACAAGCAGCGGCCAATTGATCAATGACCAGCGTGTGGCTGACCTTAGCGCGAAATGGAACACCGCCCGAGACGAGACCTTCAAGGCCAAGGCCCGATTTGACCAGCTAGCTGCGGTCGGCAGCGTGGAGGACTTGAACGGCATCGGGAATTCGGTGATCTCCGGCGATGATAAGAAGGACGTCTTGGCCGCATTACGCAACAATTACTTTGACATCACTGCGAAAGAAGCCGAGTCCTCCGCAAAGCTTGGACCTAACAATCCAACAGTTGTCGCCTTGCGCAATCAGGAAGCGCAGTTGCGTTCTCAGCTACGTTCTGAAACGCAGGCGGAACTTCAACGATTGAAGCAATCGAGTAGGAGCGACTACGAGGCTGCCAAATTGCGTGAGTCCCAGTTAAAAGAAGAATTTGATGCGGCGGTCCTGCAGTCTCAGGCTGCTAATCAGGCGCAAGTGAAGCTACAGGACCTGGAAGCGTCCGCTCGGGCTTATCAAGACTTATACAATACATTTCTGAGTCGTTATAATGCGTCGCTTCAACAAGCCGCTACGCCCGTCGCAGCGGCAAATCTTATTTCGCCAGCGACGCCGCCGGCCCAAAAAAATTACAAAAAAACCTTTAAGATCGCGGCGCTGTTTCCCGTCGCTGGGCTTGCTCTCGGCCTCGGGACGGCTCTTATGCGAGAATTGCTCGCAGGCCGCGCCTTCCGGACGAGCAAATCGATCCAATCCCGGTTGCGCATGGCATGTCTCGGCGTTCTACCGAAGGTTGAGCACGTTAAGCGATCAAGGCGGCGAAAGCGCGGGCAAAACGACGCTGCTCCAAGGACGCTTGTGCGCGGAGACAGGGGGATCAGTTGGACTGTCGTCGACCATCCCCTTTCGCGCTTCTCCGAGGGGGTCCGCTCCATCAAGTTGGCGATCGACATGGACAAGAGGTCGGGCAAGGTGATCGGCTTCACCTCCTCAATTCCGGATGAAGGAAAGTCGACAGTTGCGTTGGCGGTCGGACAGCTCATCGCGCGAAACGGCGCATCCGTCATTGTCGTTGATTGCGATCTGAGAAATCCTTCGCTCACCCGGTCGGTGGCCCCGGGCGCGGCCAACGGAATTGTCGATTTGGTCACCGGGGAGGCTTCGCTGGACGACGTTGTGTGGAAGGACCGGTCGACGCAAATGGCGTTCTTACCGGCTGTCCCCCGCCCAGGGCCTCCCGATCCACCGACTATTCTCGCCAGCGTTGAATTGAAACGGATATTCGACCAGCTCCGGACACTGTACGAATTTGTTATTGTAGATCTTTCCCCGATCGCACCCGTAATTGATGTTTGCGCCACGACCGAATTCATTGATGCTTATGTGCTTGTGATCGAATGGGGTCGCACAACTACTGATCTGGTGGAGCACGCGCTTCGTGTTGCACCTAACGTATCCAGATGCATGATTGGCGCAGTTCTGAACAAGGCGAATATAAAGAAGTTAGAGAGCTACGATCCTTATCTGTCGGGTTACGGTGATTACTACTTGAAACAGTCTAAGCAGCACGAACCGATGGATGTTTAATCGAAGCTGTGATCCTGCACGAATTTCGCAAACGACAGCGGTTCATAGCGGCTGACCGACGTGACCCAGTGGTGCCTGCAGATGCGATGGTTTCGTTAGGCTTCCGCCGGTCAGGTTGCACCATAACCGGCGGCTTTGCGGCGAGCCTGTTCGCGCGAGGGGCGAGCGGTTCGGGGGATGGCGAGGAGGAGGGGTGGCGCATTCGACGGGCGAGAGAGGGCGATGAGGGGTCCAATGGTTGACCAGAGGCCTTCGACGGTTCGCTAGGTGGCCTTGCGCAGCAACGCGTGAGTTTGGCGAAGGCGCTGCCGCCGCCAATGCGGCCTTCCGCAAGTCGAACGCACGGCGCCTGCGCCGGGCGGCTGACATGCTCGGCGGCGGCGTCCAGTCGGCGAGATGGCGGCCATGCCGGACGACCAAGTGGGGGCCACATGTTCTTTCAGAAACTATAGTGGTTTGGGAGGGATTCGATGTTATTCGGGCTGATCAAACGAACCGCCAGGAATTTTATACAAAGTCGCGGCTACGTTATTTCAAAGCCAACAGAAATCGAGAAGCGCTATCTGCGGAGCCCGTGGGCTTATTTGACCCACGATCCATCGCGGTTTGCCACCGTGTACGCAAACAACCGCAAGCTTCTCAAAAGCGTGACGAGCTGGATATCGCCGCAGGCCCTAAACGGCTCGCTCTGGCGCTATGGCGTTCCGGTGGAGTGGGATGCTGCTCAACACGGCGCGATGAACCGGAGCGGGCTCCCGGACGTTGACTCGGAGATAACCTCCGCCGACCTGCTCGCGTTTATTGCTAGCCAATTTCAGGATCTTCGTTACCTGGAGATCGGCGTCTCAGTAGGGAAGACGTTTCTTCAAATATGCGATCAGTTCCGGTCGGCGCAAATCGTCGGGTTGGACGTAGAAGACGTGAATCCCGCTCTACTTTCGCGCTTCCACCAACCCCAAGTCACTTGGCGAGCGCCGACGCCATATGAAGTTGAAACACTTTCCGGCCAGCGGGCAATAAAACACGCAACGATGACTGCGCTATCGAGCACTGTACATTATCTAAGCGCCGATCAGTTCCGTGACGACACATGGGAAAGGCTAGCCGGTCGGAAGTTTAATCTTGTCTTTTCTGACGGAGTACATTCTGCTACCGCCTTGCGAACGGAACTTCTGTTCCTTCTAAAATACAACCTAATTGACGGGGAACGTTTTGCGATGTTTTGGGACGATCTATGGGGTGACGACATGCAGTCAGCCTTCCTAGATTGTGCGAAGACACTATGTAGCCGTTTTGGTCGTGGTGATGATGCAATTGCTCTTTTCACATTGCACGGAAGCTACGGCTATCAGCGGCCGATGGGGTTATTCTGCTCCTTCGATCTTTAGCTATGGAATGATGAATCAAGCTTGTCACTCTCTGGTCTCTCTGCGGGCATGGCAGATAGCCTAGCGCGCCTCAACGGCTGCATTTTGGAGGCTACGCGCAAAATTGCTCAATTGGCGTCGACCCGCGATCATTATAACAAATTCTTGAACCCCTTCTGGCCGCGGTAGGAGAGTGAAATGCAGGATGGTCAGTTTGGGAACGATAAGTATTTTAATAATCGGAATTTTTGGAAGAAGCGT
>DATNKA010000055.1:0-9779 GCA_035603655.1 Candidatus Acidiferrales bacterium
CCGCCGAACCGCCGTATGCGGACCCGCATGTACGGTGGTGTGGCAGGGGAGGCGGGGCGACCCGTCCCCCTATGCCGATTGTGCCGAATGGAAGCTAAGAGGTCTCTGCCACAGGCTTCCCAATTTCCCAATGATGTCCGAAGGGATCTGCGATCCGCCCTAGGCGCCAACCGTCCTGGTTATCAACCGGTACAACGATTGTGGCTCCCGCGGCGACTGCCCTTGCAAAGGCAGCGTCGGGATCTTCGACGATCATCACCATCCGCACCGAGCTACCACCCAGAGTCTCAGGACTGAAGTTCAACTGCTTGGAAGACTCGTCAGCGACCCAGCACTCGGCGGTCTCGACCGACAGCCGAGCGACCACTGCGCTGGCGGGGCTATCCAGGCGGAACAACTCAGCGAGTGCCGTCTTTTGAACCGCTCCGCCCCAAAAGGGCGAAGATTCTCAGGCTACGATTAGGATTACTACCCTTAGGTCAGCGCCTGAAGGGTCCCACCGACCCCACGCGCCTGCTTTTTAGACGGGGACTAACCCCCATCACAGCAGCCCTTTATGTGCTTAGGCTTCAGGTTCAGTTAAATCACGAATAGCAAATCTGCCGGGAAGTTGTCTAGCCGGTAGCGTACCAAGACCTACCAAGAGGACAACTATAACGGCTTATATCTCCGCTCTGAAGCGTCGAGTTTTACGCCGCTAGGTGGATAAAACTCGACCGCTCTTGCTCCGTTCTGAACGGAAAGCATGGGAGCGATGGAGGTGTTTGTCGGCGTGGCGGGTTGAGAGGAAGAGTTCATAGTTAAGAAATGCTAGCTCCAGCTCGGCTACCGTGGTTCCAGCGGCGAGACGCCGCCGGCGCTACCAATACCTAACGGATCACTCCTTCGAGAGGCGAACTCGCCGTGGCGTATAACTTCTTCGGCATGCGGCCCGCGAGATAGGCCTGGCGCCCGGCTAGTACGCCGTGGTGCATGGCTTCGGCCATCAGAACGGGATCTTGCGCATTGGCGATGCCGGTGTTCATGAGGACGGCATCTGCGCCGAGTTCCATTGCGATGGCGGCATCAGACGCGGTTCCTACTCCGGCATCCACGATTAGGGGTACGGCGGTGATCATCTCGCGCAAGATGCGAATGTGAGCCTGATTCTGAATGCCCATGCCGCTGCCGATAGGGGCGCCGAGGGGCATGACGGCGGCTGCACCAGCGTCGATCAGCCGCTTGGCGAAGACAATATCGTCAGAAGTATAAGGCAGAACGGTGAAACCTTCACTGACGAGAACGCGAGTGGCTTCGAGAGTGGCTTGCACGTCAGGGTAAAGCGTGGCCTGATCGCCGATCACTTCGAGTTTGACCCACTCGGAAAGCCCAACTTCGCGGCCCAGGCGAGCCGCGCGAATGGCTTCGTCGGCGGTGTAGCAGCCAGCCGTGTTTGGGAGCAGAAAATATTTCTTGGGATCGATGTAATCGAGCAGCGATTCCTTGCCGCGGTCGAGGTTGACACGGCGGACGGCGACGGTCACCATGTCGGCTCCGCTGGCCTCGAGAGCGCGCGCTGTTTCCGGAAAGGATTTGTATTTTCCCGTTCCGACGATCAGGCGGGAGCGGAACGAGCGGCCAGCAATGAGGAGGGGATCGGTCATGATTTTCTATTGTAAATCGAGGGACGCAAATGTCGAACTGCGCTCGACCGACCCTTCGACTTCGCTCAGGGCAGGCAGCCGGGCGGCTGTCTCCCCATAGATTCTATCTGCAGCGAAACTATGGAGCGACGGTTGCCTCCGCTTGGGCGTAGAGGTCGTCGATCTGGCGGCGGTAGCGGTCTTCGACTACGCGGCGGCGGAGTTTCATGGTGGGGGTGAGAGCGCCGTTGTCGGCGGTGAATTCGTCGGGAACGAGGAGAACACGTTTCAGCTTTTCGAAACGAGCGAGATTCTTATTGGTTTCTTCCACGATGCCTTCGTAGAGCGCTTGGACTTTGGGATGGGCTACGAGTTCCGCGCGCGAGGCAAAAGCGATGTGGTTGTCGCGGGCCCAGGGTTCGAGCAAGGCGAAGTTCGGAGAGATGATGACGCAGGCAAATTTTCGTTTGTCGCCAACGATGGCCGCGGTTCCAACCAGCGGGCTGAGCTTCAGGGAGTTCTCGAGGGGTTGCGGAGCAATGAACTTTCCCCCTGAGGTTTTGATGAGTTCTTTTTTTCTGTCAGTGACGGAGAGATATCCATCGGCGTCGATATGGCCGATGTCTCCGGTTTTGAACCAGCCGTCGAGAAAAGCGTTCTGAGTTTCTTCCGGACGGTTCCAATATCCTTTGAAGACGGAAGGGCCGCGCACCAGAATCTCGCCATCCTCGGCGATACGGGCTTCGAGGTTCGGCAAAATCTTGCCCACCGTTCCAATGCGGTGATGGATGGGCGTGTTGACGGCGATCACCGGGGAAGTTTCGGTGAGGCCGTAGCCTTCGTGAATCCGAATGCCGACGGTGGCGAACCATTCGGCAAGTTCGCGGCCCAGGGGCGCGCCTCCAGAAATGAAAGTTTCGACTCTGCCGCCCATACCGGCGCGGATTTTCGAGAAGACGAGTTTGTTGGCGAGCTTCCAGCCGGGAGAGGTGGGAATTTTTCCTACAAGAATTTCGGGCTTGTGGGTGCGGCCGACTGACAGGGCCCAGCGGTAGATAGGGCGCTTGGGAAAGCCGCGGGTGGTCATCTCCGTCTTGGCATAGATTTTTTCATAGACCCTGGGAACGGAAACGCAGACCGTGGGATGAACTTCCAGCAGAGTTTCCGGAAGCTGTTCGATTAACGGGCAGTAGGCGAGAGTGACGCCGTGGTACAACATGGCCAGATCTACGTGGCGCGCCGTGACGTGCGAGAGGGGAAGAAACGAAACGCTGATCTGGCCGGGGCGCATCTCGAAGCCGAGCAGCGAACAGGTGATGTTGGACGCCATGTTGCCGTGAGTCAGCATCGCGCCCTTGGAGGTTCCCGTGGTCCCGGACGTGTAGATAATGGTGGCGAGATCGTCAGGCTGAATGGATCGGGCTGACGACTCGGTCTTGGGATCGAGTGTGAGCGGCCCTTGGGTCATGAATTGATCCATGAGCACGCAGCTTGCGGCCAGATCGCCGGGGATCTCGACATGATCCATGACCACGATTTTCTGTACCTGAGTTGCGGAGAGGATTGCCTGGACCTTGCGCAGTTGCTGTTCGCTGGAAACGAAAACCACGGTGCTGCCGGAATCACGCAGAGTGTACGCGGTTTGTTCCGGAGTCAGCGTAGCGTAGACCGGCACGGTGACGGCGCCGAGCAGCAGAATGCCGAAATCCGCGATGGACCACTCGGGGCGATTCTCACTGAGAATGGCGACGCGGTCCCCTTGGTGGATTCCCCATTCCTGCAACCCGTGGGCGGTTCGGGCGACACTGCGACGGAAATCTGAGGAAGAGATGGGCAGCCACTTTCCCTGTTGGCGGTGCAGCATGGCGCGGTCGAGATTGCGCTCGGCGGCGGCGAAGAAGACGTCGTTCAGCGTGGCAAGGCTCATTGCTGTATCTGGTCTGAGACTGAATTTACTGGTTTAGGGTTTGATTCGGCAAATCTGAAAGCTGGCGAAGGTAGGTACTGATCAGCGTCATGTGTAAAGTGCTGCCTCAGTCGAAATTACAATGTCTCTGCCAGCCGGTGGGCTATTATTTGGCTAGGAGGGTCGTAATGCACAGAAAGAAGCACGTACTATCGGGCCTGCTCGCGGGGGTGCTGGCGATGGGTTGCGTGGGATCGATTGCCGCGCAGACCAAGCAGCAGTCCGGTCAGACGCCGGCGCTAGGCATGCCCAAGGTGGGGGAAACCGCGCCGGATTTCACGCTAAAATATTTTGATGGGAATGACTTGAAGGATGTTTCCCTGAGCCAGTACCGAGGGAAAAAGAATGTGGTGGTGGCCTTCTTCATTTTTGCCTTCACCGGTGGTTGAACTGCGCAGATGAAAGCTCTCCAGCAGGATTTGAAACGACTGGAAGCAACCGACACCCAGGTCCTGGGTGTGAGCATGGATAGTGCCTTCGCCGACAAAGCCTTCGCCGATCAAATTGGAGTTACATTTCCCTTGCTGAGTGATTGGGGTGGGGACGTAACGCGGCAATATGGAATCTACGTAGATAAATATAAAGCGGCGCGCAGGGTGAACTTCTTGATTGGAAAAGATGGGAAGATTCTGGAAGAGCAGGTGGATAAGGACGCGATTGATCCGACAAAGATTGTGGACACTTGCGAGCGACCGAAGCTGAAGAACTGAGGAACCTCGGGGGCTATAACCCTCATTTCGTGGGGCATTTTATGGTGGTGCTGAAGCACTGCGCCCCCCCAAAGCACGCGGGCAAAAGCGTAGTCACGGGGGAAGCCAGGATCCCTCACTTGGTTCGGGATGACCGCCTTTTCGGATGACATCCAGGCTCAGGTGGTGGGTAATTCGAAGGAGAAGACTGAGCCTCGGCCGAGTTGGCTGGTGACGCTGACTACGCCGTTGTGGGCTTCGACGATGGCCTTGGCGATGGCGAGTCCCATGCCTGTGCCTTGCACGCGGTAGCGCTGGTCGCGTCCACGGTAGAACTTATCGAAGACGAGTGACTGCTCGAAGTCATCGATGCCGCTTCCGTGATCGGTGACGCTGGTGATCAGGCGGTCCCCGCGATGTTCGGCGGTGACGGCGATGGGCGCCGCAGGGGGAGAATATTTTGCTGCGTTCTCGATCAGCTGTTTGAGGACTTCGGCGATCCGGTCGGAATCCACACGCACCTTGGGCAGTTCTGCGGGAACGTGTACTTCCAGAGGATGGTCTCCGAGAACTGCTCTTGATTCTTCCACCGCCGATTCGATCACGGTGGCCATATCCACGGGAGCGATGTGGAGCTCCACCTTGTGAGCGTCGAGTTGGGCCATTTCCGTGGCTTCGCCAACCAGGCGGTCGAGGCGATCGGTTTCCTCATTGATGACAGTCAGCAACTCCTTGCGCTGCGCCTCGTCCAGGTTGTAATCGGAAAGCAGGCCCGTGACCGCGGCCTTGATGCCGGTCAGCGGAGTACGGAGTTCGTGAGTTACGGAATCGAGTAAGACCGCGCGCAGGGTTTCGCTTTGATGCGCGGCTTCGGTTTGAGATAGTTTTTCGATGGCTCCGGCGCGCTCAATAGCGATGCCGATCATGCTGCCCAAAGCCTCAAGAGTGGAGCGCGAGAGTACCGGCCCGGCGATGCCGACAGCTCCCGTGGTGCGCGTACCCAGATGCAATGGCGTGAGAGAGATTCCGCGCTGCGAATCGATCACCGGCTCGCCACGCGAACTGACCATTTGAAGATCCTGCAGCAGAAACGATGTCGCTTTGGGGTCGGTGCGATAGACCTGCTGGGAACTGAGCAAATACATTGCGGCGGATTTTGCGCCGAATCCATCACAGACATAGGCGGGAATCGCGTTCAGTAATTCGGCTACGTTATCGGTGGCAAGAAGTCGCTGGCTGAAGGCGTAAAGGCGTTCCACATCGCGGCGGCGTTGAATGGCGTCGGCGGTTTGGCGGCGGGCGCGGTCCGCGAGTTGACTGGCGATTCCGGCGGTTATGAGAAAGGCGAAGAGCGCAACCCAGTTTTGGGGGTCGGCGACAGTGAAGGTTCCGACGGGAGGAAGAAAATAATAATTGAAGGCGAGCGTGGCGAGTAGGGCGAGAAAAACGGAGAAGCGGAATCCCCAGTACGCCGCTACCCACAGCACCATCAGCAGGAACGTCAGTGCTACGGTCGTTGGATTTACGTGAACGAAACGCCGGTAAATCTGGGCCACGAGTTCGGGGGCGACAAGGCAAGCGATGTAGCGGAATGTGTGCTGTGGCCAGTGGTCTTTCACGGGCACGATTGTAACCGCAAGAAAAGCTTTTCACCACAGAGTCACAGAGACACCGAGAAGGCAAGCGAAAGAGAAAAAAGACAACCGAGGTTTTTCTGTGTACTCCGTGAAGAGTTCGTGAATCTTCGCCATGACAATCAAATTCGACAATTTCTTTTCCGGCGTGGACAATAGCGGCGATGCCTAAGAGTCCTGAAGAGTGGCTGAAGGAATGTGATCCTGCCCAGAGGCCGGCGGTTTTCAAACTGTTTCTGGGCTATGCTCCCGGCGTCGGAAAAACCTATGCCATGCTCAGCGAGGGCGTGCGGCGGGCCAGCCGCGGCGAAGAAGTTGTGATCGGAGTTGTGGAAACACACGGTCGCAAACCGATCGTGGAACTTTCTTCGTTACTGGAGACGGTTCCGCGCAAGCAACTGGAATACAAATCGACCATTTTCGAGGAGATGGATGTGGACGCCATTCTGGCCCGCAAGCCGCACGTGGTGCTGGTGGATGAACTGGCGCATACCAACATTGCAGGCAGCAAGCATGCGAAGCGTTATGAAGATGTGTTTGAGCTGCTGGATGCGGGGATTGATGTTGTCTCAACCCTCAACGTGCAGCACATTGAGAGCCTGGCACCGACGATTCGCGGTCTTACCGGCGTGCAGGTGCGCGAGACGGTGCCGGATTGGGTGATACGGCGAGCGGGCGAGATTGTGATGGCGGACTTGACGCCGCAGGCGCTGCAGACAAGAATGCGGCGGGGCGACATCTATCCACTGGAGCGGGTGGAGAGGGCGCTGGCGAATTTTTTTCGGAATGCGAATCTGGTTGCATTGCGAGAATTGGCATTGCGGCAAGTAACGCAGGCCGTCGACCGCACACTTTCAGAATTGAAGACCGAAGATGGTCAACCGCTGCAGGTGCGCGAACGCATCGCTGTATGTATCAGCTCGAATCCGGCGGCGCAGTATTTGATTGCTCGCGGTGCGCGCATGGCCCAGGCGCTGGATGGCGATCTGTTCGTGTTTTACGTTGACACGGGTTCGGATGAGAGCGACGAGACCCAGCGAACTCTGGCAGATAACGTTCGCTTTGCAGAGAGTGTTGGCGCGAAGGTGGTGAAGGCCGAAGGCAAGGTGGTCGCGGAAAAGGTGGCGGAATTCGTGCGTGAGAATCATGTTACCCAAGTCGTCTTCGGACGGTCAGCTACGAAGGGGTGGAAGAGATATTTCTATCTCTCCGCAATTCATAAGTTTCTGCGTGATACCCCTGCCGTGGATGTGCACATCGTGACTCAGGAAATGCGGTGAGCGGAATGACCAACGATCATCGCCGCATCCTGGTGGTGGATGACGAGCCGCAGATCACGCGCGTGCTGCGAACCACATTATCGGCGCAGGGATACGACGTGCGTGTCGCCAATGATGGCGAGATGGCCCTGGAGTTGATGAGGAATTGGACGCCCCACGTGGTGGTTACCGACCTGGCCATGCCAAATATGGATGGGGTGGGCCTGTGCCGGCAGCTGCGGCAAATGTCCCAGGTACCCATCATCGTACTTTCGGTGCGCGGACAAGATCGTTCGAAGGTGGAAGCGTTGGATGCTGGCGCAGATGATTACGTCACGAAACCTTTCAGCATGAACGAATTGCTGGCGCGGATTCGGGCGCAGTTGCGGCGGACTCCCGCGGTGGAAGAACAAGTTAGCCTGATCAGCGTTGGAGACTTTTCGATAGATTTAGATGCACGCTCGGTAAAGGTTCGGGGAGAAGAAGTTCATCTCACGCCGAAAGAGTTCGATCTACTGGTTTATCTGGCGCGGCGTCCTGGCAAAGTGGTGACGCATCGAACGCTTTTGGCTGCTATCTGGGGCCCGAACAGTACTGAGCAGCCTGAGTATTTGCGCGTCTTCATAGGACAGTTGCGCAAGAAGATTGAGAGCGACCCTTCGTCGCCGAAATATTTGCTGACCGAACCCTGGGTGGGATACCGCTTCGAACCTGGCTTGTAGCCGGCTTTTCAGACTGATTCTCCTTCCTCGACTCCTTTACGAACATTTTATGCACCCTTTATTCGAACTTTGTGTATCTCCGTATCCAATAGTCGTGGCCTGAAAAACAGTCCTCAAAAACGATACAAACTTGGGGGATCACGATTATGTGGATTAATGAAGTCGCACCGGAACGGTTGGCGGAGCTTTTCCATCACTATCATCAGGCGCTGATGCCGGAAATGTCGGGCAAGGGCAGCGAAGGGCGCGGCTCGTGGAGGGATGTTCCGCCGCAGGAAAAAAGTCGGATGGTCTCAGCCGCGCGCCTGGCGCTGCTGGAACTGGAATCGACGACAAGGGGTGGCGCAAAGCGCGAGTATTTTGCGCCACCGGGCGAAGCGGAATGGGGCTGCTAGCCCATGTTCGGACGCTGACCGGGAAAGAGTTGGACGATACCGGGTCTGGCTGATCAGAGTCTTTACGAAATCCTTATAAATTTCTTAAACAACTCTTACACCTGGAGCGATTAACTGGGATGTTGCGTTGTGCGCACCGCGATGGAGCAGAAGTATGTGGCTGGCAGCTACGTTCACAGCTATCGGGTTAACCGGAATAGCGTTCATGATCTGGTTCTTGAGTGGCTTGCTTGGCGAGGGTTGGCCATCCACTTGGTACTGGCTTGCCGTCCGATTCGAACCGGGGAAAGCGCGTCTCCTTAAGGCGTCGACCGTCATCTATGGTGATGACGGTCGCCCCAAAGAATGCGAACGCAGCGAGTACTACGCCAAATTACGTGAGAACGAGGTTTATGCGAAACACGGTGCTTCAGGTCTTATTGCTCTCGATGTGCGTCCCATTCCTACCAGACTGGGCTGGCGCTCAATCCACCCAAGACACGGCTACGCCTTCGGCGAACCTGGGGTCGAGTTCGATTCCACGGGCAGAACAACAAGAAATGCGAGATGAATTGAAAGTACCGCAAAAAGCACCGCAAGTTGAAGCGGGAGTTGAGCAGCGCCGGAGCACCACGCCTGCCGCTGATCTCGGCGAACTGGCCATCGAAGAAGCGGCGATGGGTCCGACAGCGTCCGCGCTCGATGGTAGCGCGCCAGCAACGCCGTCGTCTGGCTTGGGGACCCCGGATCCTCAAGACTCCGAACATCCTGCTAACGGGCAAAGCTCGGGCACCAATAGCAATTACGCCCTGAGAGGCAACTTCTTCCACCGCCTAGCGCAGTTCTACAATCAGGATTGGGCAGGGACGAATCCAACTGGACCATCTGTAACCAAACGCGGTCTCCCGGCGCCCGAAGATTCGCCTCCGTTCCCATTCTCCGACTGGACCTACGGAGGGGCACCCGACATCGGCGCCCCGGACGGCAATACCTATCCCTTGATGTCCGCACTGGGACTCGCGAACAGCCGCACGAAAGTGTACGGATGGTTTGCCAGCAGCATAAATTTCAGCACCTCAGCCAAGAATAGCTTTCCGGTCTCATACGACATTTTTCCTAACAAGATCGAACTTAATCAGGCGGTCGTATACATCGAGCGCCTTCCCGACACCGTGCAAAACACCCATTTCGACTGGGGATACCACGTGACTGGATTCTACGGTATCGACTATCGCTTCACGACCGCGAAGGGCTACTTCAGCGAGCAACTCTTGCAGTCCAACAAACAGTACGGTTTTGATCCTGTTCTGGAGTATTTCGACCTTTACTTCCCGGTCAAAGATGGCCTCAACATTCGAATTGGCCGGTTCCTCTCGGTTCCGGGAATCGAAGCGCAATTGGCGCCGAACAATTACAACATGACGCACTCGCTGCTCTACACCATCGATCCCTTCACCGACACCGGAATCTATGCCAGCCTCAAGCTGAATAAGCAGTGGATGGTCCAGTTTGG
>DATNKA010000056.1:0-14461 GCA_035603655.1 Candidatus Acidiferrales bacterium
GATGGACGGGTCGGCGATTTAGCGGTCAGGCCTACGTGCCTTCGACCCCTCTTCGCGAATGACGCGTATACGCCGATGCGTATGCGCGATAAGAGCTATGCAGACAATTCATCGCTCATCACCGCCTCTCCGGTTCTACAATCGCCTCCGGCATGGGCCTCGATAGTCCCCCCAGATTGTGCATTGATAGAATTTCTATCATGCGCTATCCGCATATCAGCAAGCTCGATCTCGATCTGCTCGTCCATCTCGCGGTGCTGCTTGAAGAGCGCCATGTTACGCGAGCTGCTAATCGCTGCTTCCTTAGCCAGTCGGCAATGAGCCGGCAGTTGGAGCGCCTCCGTGAGGCCCTGGGCGACGAGTTGCTTCTGCGCACCGGCCGATTGCACGAAAGAACGGCCAGAGGCGAACAGCTTCTTCGGGAACTAGAACCCCTGCTCCCGCGCATTGAGGGAATTCTGCAAGGACGCTCGTTCGATCCGGCGAAAAGCAAAGATCAGTTTCAAGTGACGATGACTGATTACGCCTGCATGGTTCTTCTTCCAGAGCTTGTGAAGCGTACGACAAAGCTCGCACCGAACTGCTCAATTGACATCCAGGGATGGAGTGAACACAGTTTTGATGACTTGCGGACCGGAAGGATGGACACGGTCATCACAGTGGCAGGGTTGGGCGTTCCACAGGGCATTCGTTGCGAAACGATCTTTTCTGACGTATTTGCCTGTGTCGTGTCGGCCAATCACCCCTTGAGCGCTCGTAAGATTTCGCTCGCGCAGTATCTGAAATATCGCCACGTAGTTGTCTCTGTGATCGGCGGGCAGCAAACTCTCGTGGACCGCCCCCTGGCCGATCTCTCCACTCGAAGAGAAGTCGCTCTCACGCTCCCCTTCTTCTCTCCTGCCATCGCGGCTGTTGCAAACACTGACATGATCCTCACCGTTCCTCGCAGACTGGCGCTCGCCCATACCAAATCGGGAGCCGTCCAGTGGTTGGCAGCTCCCCCCGAGATTCGCGGATTCAATTACGACATGATGTGGCACGAGCGGCACGACGAGGATCCTGCCCACCACTGGTTTCGCGAACAAGTTCGCAGCCTTGGACAGCAGATGATGAAGCGTCCCTCCTCGCGGTCGAGTGATCGAACAGCTTTCCCGCGCTGAATTTCGCGGTTTTCTAGCTTAACTAACTTGCGGCATCCTCCGGAGAACAAATCGCAAGCGCCGAATCGCCGAACACAATCATGCATCGCATGCATGATGATGATGATAAATACTCACTTTTCGAATTATGGATGTGTGCCTAAGATCAGAGTTGCAAGGAGGTCTGATCTCATGAAAACCAACGGCAACACCATCCTCATTACCGGCGGAGGCTCCGGCATCGGCCGCGCATTCGCTGAAGCTTTTCACAAACTCGGCAATGAGGTAATCATTGCTGGACGCCGCAAGCAGGCCCTAGACGAGGCCGCCACGGCCAATCCTGGCCTTGAAACTGCCGTCCTCGATATCGAAAATCCCGCGGCAATCAAGTCTTTTGCCGCCAACATCACCAAGCGATTCCCCAAACTTAACGTCGTTCTCCACAGTGCCGGCATCATGCGTGCCGAAAACCTGCTCGGTGAGGAAGCCGATCTGATCACGGTGGAATCCACCATCGCCACGAACCTCCTCGGTCCCATACGCCTCAATGCCGCCCTGCTGCAGCATCTGCTAAAACAGCGGGACGGCGCAGTCCTCACCATCACCTCCGGACTCGCATTCCTGCCGATAGCCATCACGCCAACCTATTGCGCCACAAAGGCAGCCATCCATTCCTACAGCCAGTCTTTGCGCTACCAACTCAGATCCACCAAACTGCAGGTGATCGAAATCATCCCGCCCTATGTGCGCACCGGACTGATGGGAACTGGCCAGGCGGCCGATAAGCGCGCCATGCCGCTCGATGATTTCATCAACGAAACCATGGCCATCATCAAGTCCCAGGATGGCGTGGCAGAAACCATTGTCGAGCGTGTCAAGCCGCTGCGATTTGCTGAACAGAACGGCCCCGAAAAGTACAGGGCATTCTTTAAGCAATTCAACGAAGCCATGATGGCCCCGCACTAGCCCCAAGAGATTGGCCAGCGGGCAACATAGGCAATCCCCATACATCGCAAGTCAAAAGAGGAGGTAGTTTTGTGAACAAGATAATAGTCATCACCGGTGCATCTAGCGGTTTTGGAGCGCGCGCGGCTCGCGCTCTAGCCGTCGCGGGCCATAGGGTATACGCCGGCATGCGGGAGACCTCGGGGCGCAACGCGCCTCAGGTGGCAAAGCTTACTGCGTTCGCCAAAGAACATGCCTGTGATCTCCGCTGGGTCGAAATGGATGTGGCATCGCAGGAATCGGTCGAGGACGCGATCAAGAGGATTCTCGCGGAAAACGGTGGTCTGGATGTTGTTGTCCACAATGCAGGCCACATGGTCTTCGGTCCGGCTGAGGCGTTCACGCCAGAGCAGCTTGCCGAACTCTACGATGTCAACGTTCTGAGCACGCAAAGGGTGAATCGTGCCGTGTTGCCCACGCTGCGCAAGCAAGGCGAGGGCCTTATCGTTTGGGTAGGCAGCAGCAGCACGCGCGGCGGCACTCCTCCGTACTTGGCGCCTTACTTCGCCGCAAAGGCCGGCATGGACTCCCTGGCGGTCAGCTATGCCGGAGAGTTGGCGCGGTTCGGCATCGAAACCTCGATCATCGTCCCGGGCGCGTTCACCTCGGGAACGAACCACTTCGTTCATGCGGGCAAGCCGGAAGATGAGAAGACGCTCGCTGCCTATGAAACCGGCCCGAATGCAACGCTCGGGAAGGAAATCATGGATGGATTTGCGAGGACCGCTCCTCCCGACGCAGACGTCTCGGCAGTCGCAGAAGCCGTCGTGCACGTTGTGGACCTGCCATTCGGCAAGCGTCCGTTCCGAGTTCACATCGATCCCGCAAACGATGGCGCAGAAGTCGTCAACGGTGTTGCCGACCGTGTCCGTACCGAACTGCTACGCAACTTAGGGCTTGCCGATCTCCTGAAGCCAGCCGCCGCTGTTTCTGCGCGGACGGTGTTAACCAGCGGCGGAATTCGTGAAGCACTAAAGCAATAGCCGAATCGGCGGTAGTACGGCTACAGCGGAAGTGTTCCGCAACCAGAACGCTTCCGTCGACACATACCTAGAACAAACACCAAAAGGAGAATCACAATGCCATTTGCAAATTTTAAGTTCCCACAAGGTCTCCTCAACGAGAAGCAAAAGGAAGAAATCATCCACAAAACTAGCGATATGTTCGCGGGCTATTTTGGTGAGAGCGTGCGCCCATACTCGATGGTGCTTATCGATGAAGTGGTCGATGGTGGCTGGGGACGCGCTGATGAAACGCTGACCTTGGAGAAGCTGGGGCTCAAGAAGTAACGGCAGACTCGCCCAGCCGGCAGACGTCGGGGACAAGCAGAAAATGGTAGCTGATCGGATCAGACAGGAGATGCTCTGTCGGAGGTTTAGGTGAGCTTCTTCATCCGGCAGTTCTAGTGTGATCGCTCGCAGTACGAACCATCAAAGCAGAGCGACGCTCAAAGCGATTCTGATTGGGGCTTCCGAGTGGATTAGAAGCGAAAAACGAGCTTAGCGTCAATTCTGCGATTTGATCACGAGAAGCCGACTTCTCACCTATCGCATCTCGAGATCTGGATTACTTCCGGTTAGCCGACAATTCGGAGTGATCGCGCGCTAAATCAGACCGGCTAACTGACGCAGTTTATGCAGACCCATTTCTGGTGCGGGATAATTCGTTCGCGCAAAGAAGCGCCGTGGCCTCAAAGGCTGTTTATCCGTTTTGCGGGGCTTCGTTTCTAGGGCGTCGGCTGCGGAGAGTTTCCGATCTCGGTGTGGCTCGGTCCGAATGTCACTTTTCCCGCTACTGCAACTTGGCGTACTCAGCGTTAGCTTTTTTCAAGACGGGGATGTCGGGATCGGCGTCTTTCCAGAGGGTGAGAAAATCTTGATAAGCACTTCTTGCCCTTATTCTGTCTCCTGACAAAACGAACGCTCGGCCAAGCTGCAAATATGCCAGCGCTCCGATCGGGTCGCTAACCACGATACCGCGATGGTCGAGGATCTTCTTGAACTCGCTCGCCGCTTCGGCGCCGCGACCTTGAGCGAGATACGCCTCGCCGCGCAAGTACACCGGATACATTGCTCCAAACAGGCCGTCAACACTACTGCGAGGGGAACCCAGCTCGCGAGGGACCGCCGCCTGGAGAAGTTCAATCGCCCCCGAAGAGTGACCCAGGCTCAGTGCGATGCGCGCCCGAAGCACCGGCAGATAACTAAAACGAACCGAAGTATCTTCAGGGAATCGCTTCTCCAGGTCAGTCGTGAGGGCTTGTGCTTGTGAGAGTTTCCCCGAGACAGCCAGTGCGAACGCAGCGCCGTACTCCGCTTCCCGACTCCTTGGAAGCGTGATCGCGGCGGAGGCCTTCTCGATTGCCTCCGACGTGTTCTCGAAGAGAGCTTCTCTCACGGCCGCTCCCGCTTCCCACAGACCAGCCCGCTCACGCTGTCCCGCCTGCTGCGCCTCGGCCACGGCTCGACGCGACATCGATCTTGCTTGCTTCAGATGACCGGAGTACGCCAGCGCGGACGCCTCTTTATTCGAAATCCAGTTGTCGGCCGCCGTTCTTTGGCGAGCTCGCGCCGCCTGCCGCTCCATTCCAGCCCCGTCTCCATGGAGGAACGCGATGTCATAGTCCAGCATCACGAACTCGTCGATTTCCAATCCGCGTCCGGCCGCTCGTCTCAGTGTGTTTTCCGCCTCCTTAATGTTTCCGAGATAGGTCTGGTTGGCAGCGAGATTGGAATATCCGATGCCGAAGTCAGGATCGAGCTCGATAGCGCGGGCCGCTTCGGCGGCTGCCTTTTCATAGCGCCCAGCAGCTTTGTTGATGATGCCCGACAGCAGATTGTGGGGACGGGCGGCTCGCGGATAGGTTTCTGCCCACTCCGCGCACGACTGTTCGGCTTCCTCAAGATTTCCAGACACCAGCGTCTCGTATCCCGCGGTAATGAAGAATCTTTCCTGATCGCTGACGCGATTTCGGAGTTCCCAAGCTCGCCGCATGCTCTCCACGGCGAGGTTGGCCTGATCGATATCGGCGTAGATGCGTCCCAGCGACGCATGCGCCATCGCAAAATTGGGATCGATCTCGGTGGCGCGCCGGAACAGAGGGAGCGCGGCCGCAGACCCGCTCGCGCCCAGCACCCTCCATCCCGTGCTGTAGGCTTCCAGCGCTTCCAGGGATGGCGTGGTTGCCTCCGCCAGGGGCGTGTTGTGCTTCTCGACGGTCGCCAGTGATTCCCCCACTCGAGTTCGAAAGCGGGTCGCGATCTGCCCCAGGGCGTTCAGAACGTCCTCTTTTCGAGCAGCCTGCACCTGTTCCTCGTCGATCACCTCTCCGGTTCGGCAGTTCTTGGCACGCAGTCCCAAGACATACTGGCTGCCCAGGCTGGCGATCGAGCCTTCCAAAGCGGCGGTGCTTCCGGTCCGCTCGCACACTTCGCGAGCGATCTCTGGAGTGAGCCGCGCATCATCCGGCCGGCCGGACAAACGAAGGGCGATTCGAATCCGCTGGTCTGAGATGACGCTCAGAAACGGCGACTGCTCCAACTGGACGGCCAGACCCTGACGCAGCGCTTCGTTGAAAACGGGATCGCGCGTGGAGTTGGCAAAATCAGCCAGCACCACTGTGTCCTTACTATTCAGAACGGTCGGCCGCGGCGTAAGCAATTGCAACGTCCCGGCCGCAACCGCCACTATCAGAAGCACGGACACGACAATCCATCCCCAAGGCCTGGCCTCCGCAATCTGTACTTGCACCTTGGAGCGTTTCGCCGCGACTATATCCACCTCCTGCCCCGGCACCAGATGCACACTCTCCGCCAGCCGGTATCCGCGGCCCGGCACGGTCAGAATGTACCGATGATCTTGCGGGCTCTCACCCAACGCTTTTCGCAACATGAAAATGTTGCGGCTCAGGTTGGCCTCTTCGACAAAAGTCTCCGGCCACACTTCCTTCATCAAGTCATCTTTGGTGACGACTTCCCGGTTATGCCGAACTAAGACCAGAAGGATCTGGAACGTCTTGGGGGTCAGCGGGACAATCTCGCCGGCGCGCAGCAGGGTCTCCTTCTCAGGATCGACGCGGAAGGGCCCGAACTCGTAAAGCTTCTTCCCGTCTTGACCCTCATCTGCGTACATTCAGCGCTCTACCCCTTTCGCGGAGCGCAGTCTATCACGGCTCAGCCCCCGAACTTTCTCTTTGGAGGCCTGTTCCAGACTCCTTCAACTCTATTGTTTTCCGGGCCTTAGCTCCCTGCGAGAAATTATCAGAATCTTTCAGATCGTTTGGAAGGACTTATTGCCTCGCTCGCTGGCAATCTGCCCTCGTTTTGTACACGCACCGGATGGAGAAAGGATCTATGGCAAAGAAAACGACGATCACGATCGAAACCGATTCCCTGTTAATCATGCGTGGGCGCAACCTGCCCCGCGCATGGTGTCCGGTCTGCGCCGCTGAGAGCGAGATGATCGCACTCGCCAACGCCGCAGTGATCTCAAACCTGGAACGGGCTGACGTCGAGGATTGGCTCAACTCGGGAGAACTTCATCGTTCCCTGGCGAACGATGGCTCCGAGCTCATTTGCCTGAATTCGCTCCTGGCACGAGTGCGAAACAAAAAAACCGGCTAAACCGCAGCAGATCGCGGAAGACGAAATTCAAAGGAGACGATATGAAATCGACGCTGATCTTTACTTCACGACTCGGCTTGGCTCTTCTGGCAATTGCAGTGGGCTCGGCCGCACAGGCCCAAACACCCAGGCTTCCCCATTACACCATCGCCGACGTCGGTACCCTAGGTGGGACGTACAGTTACGCCTACGGTCTCAACGAGGCCGGCGTAGTCTCAGGAGGGGCTGCCACTGCAAATAACACGGACGGCCTCTCTCAGACAGGTTTCTTGTGGTACGGCACCCATCTCACCAACGTCGGAACCATCGGTGGATCGGCCTGTCCCGATTGCAGCAGCGAGGCCGGCGGTCCAAATCTGTTTGGTGAATCGCCGGTTGTTTCCGAAACTGCAAAGCCCGCGTATCTGAACGAGGATTTCTGCGCCTTCGGCACTCACCGTCAATGTCTTGCTGCGGTATGGAGACATGGAATTCTCAAAGCGCTTCCTAACTTGAAGGGAGGCCGCAACGGACAAGCCTACTGGCTCAATAATTACGGGCAGGTTGTTGGATTCACCGAAACGGGCGTGCTGGACTCGACGTGCATCATGCCTTTTCAGGCGCTGCAGTTCGAAGCGGCAATCTGGGGACCGATGGGCAATGTCCGCGCACTTCAGCCGCTGCCGGGCGATACCGTAGGATTCGCCTATGGAATCAATGACAGGGGCCAAGTCGTGGGAGCATCCGGACTCTGTTCCAATACCTCAGTCCCGCCCGCGACGCCGATTGCTGCCCACGCTGTGCTCTGGGAGCGCGACGGTACTCCGATTAATCTTGGAAGTTTGGCGGGCCAGCCAGATAACATCGCCGGCAGTATCAATGACTTAGGACAAGTGAGTGGAACGTCGCTGTTTACTGACGGGACCATTCACAGCTTCTTGTGGACGAAGAGGGCCGGCATGAAGGACATCGGCACTCTGCCGGGTGCTATTCTGACCGTCGCCCCTTGCTGCCACTCGCTCAACAATAAAGGTGAAATCACCGGCTTCTGGATCGACGGCTCGGGTAACCTGAGCGCCTTCTACTGGAAGAACAACGTGATGACCGACCTGAACACGCTGATCTCGGCAAACTCCGGCTGGTATCTCCTCAATACCGCCTCGATCAACGATGCGGGACAGATCGCCGGCTTCGGGGTGAATCCCGAAGGTGAAGTTCACGCGTTCCTGGCCACTCCATGCTGGAGAGCGTGCGGGGACGAAACCGACACAACGATCGCAATGCCAACGAACCAGCGGCCGATGCCCAGTGTGCCAGAAAGTGTTCGTCAGTTCATTAACCAGCAATTGCGACGTACCAACGTCGACGGCCAACGCTTCGGCTCGCAGTAGTCGCGAACTGAAGTATCGACTGACGAGAAAACCCCACCCTTCTCGACTTTCGAAGGGTGGGGAATTCTAACAACCGTGTCCGACGCGCGGACACATAAACGGCATATCTTAGCCCTCGACAGTCGTATTGGTCGCCAGTTCGCATTCTGGTCGGATGACGGGCAATAGGAAGTTATCAGCTCGCCCGTTGGGTTAGTACCGGGAAACGCCCAAGGGGCGATAGACGAAATTGCGAACAGTGTCATGCTTTTGCCACCGCGAATGGAGGCCGTTCCGATGGCAAAAGGCAAGGAAAGGCGCAAGCGGATACCGAAGCATGTTTTGATGCTTCCGGACCTTGAGCAATCGAAGTCAGCCGTATTGAACAGCCTAAGGTCTCGAAGCTCACAACGGACCTACGATCACGCAATCCGAGAATTCATCGACCATAGCCGAGCTATCGGAACTTACCCATGGACTCGAAGATTACAAATGGAGTGCAGGAAACACGCCCCTTCATGGACAACCAGGACATTTGACGTACTTGCTCGGAGCGACACGCTCTGACAATGTTTCGCTCATTCCGCTGCAAGTACAAGATCGTCAATTCAAGGGAGCCAAAGTATGATCACCATGCCGCGCTCGATAGCCATCATTGTGGGACTATTTGTTGGGTTAATTGTGATTCCGCTGGCACATGGAGTGCTTCCGTGGGCGCTCTCTACTCGCCTGCCACGTTATGGATGGGCAGGGGGATCCCCAGGATACTGGAATTGGATTGGCCTGATGGTGGTCGCACCCGCGGTCGCACTTTTAATCTGGATTCTTGTTTTCGCCATTCCCCAGGCTCCGTCAAAGGTCAAGCTAGGGCTGACTCCCTCTTTCCTGATGATGCGTGGCCCTTACCGATTGACACGCAATCCGATGTACGTCGCTGAACTGGGGCTATGGCTGGGCTTGGCCATTTATTTTGGAAGCCTCGGCGTCTTGCTCGGATTTCTAGTCTTGTGGTCGGTTGTGAAGTTCATCATTCTGCCGCGGGAGGAACGCAGCCTGGAAAGGGCATTTGGTCAGACCTACCTCGAGTACAAGAACAGAGTCCCACGTTGGTTCTGGAAGACCAAATAACTAAGGCAAACCCTCCGCAACCTCACTCCTAAAAAAGAAGGCAGTCGAAAACCCCGCCGTGCCGGGACTTTCAAGGTTGCCGTAAAACGCCCAACGCGAAAATGAAGCCCCGGCAGCACAGATGTTCCAACAACTGAATTGATTGCCTCGGTCACGACCGATCAGTACCGAGAAACGCGCCAGGCTCCAGGAATGCCATTGGGCGCATTTCGCAGCCGCCATGCACTCGGGCGAATGGTCACCATCTTCGGGCAAGCGACCCACAAACCTGTTGCAGGCTTGCAAACCAGGTAGTAAATCATAAAGGACGCTATGGCCCGCGACCTCGCCGCTCAGAAAATTGCGCTTCGAGTCCGGGCACGAACTTCGGTAGTGGGTCAGTAACTGACCCACTACCCCGAACTTCACTTGACGGTCAAGGTGCCCGGAATTGAAGTACTGGTGACGAAATTGGGGTCGCCACTGTACTTCGCCGTTATAGTTCTTACGCCGGCCGTGCTGAACGTCGTGCTGAAGACGGCGCCAGGTGTTGCGGAGCCGAGCGCGACGGTGCCGGCGTAGTAGCTCACAGTGCCCGTGGGTTTCAGCCCACCCACCGACGCCGGAGTTACGGTCGCGCAAAGTTGGACCGTTTGTGCAACCGTTGCCGTGACCGGTGTAATGGTTAGAGCCGTTTTAGTTGCGATGGGGGTGCCGGTGAGAAGCACTGGATTCGCACTGCTCGAATAGTATTCGCCGTGCCCCGGGTAGCTGAACGTTATGCCATGCATTCCACCGCCCGGAACCGCTATGCCGGTGAGCAAAGCGCTGGCGGAGGTTCCGGCCTGGTTCAGTAATACCAAGACCTCGTCGTTACCCGACTCAGCCGCCGCCAGATCCGGTATGCCAGTCGACCCGAAGTCGCCCACAACAACAGAATATGGTGCGTTGCCGTATGCGGTGGACGCCTTTGTGAAGGTGCCGTCGCCTTTGCCAAGATAAAGGGTGACTGCATCTGAGTTGGAACTGGATACTGCCAGATCTTCGATGCCATCAAGATTGAAGTCCGCCACTGCGACCGAGTCAGGGTTGCTGCCGGCGGTCAATGTCGGCGCTGGAGTGAAAGTGCCATTTCCAGTCCCGAGGAGAATTGAGACCGTTTGCGAGTAAGAGTTGGTTACGGCGAGATCTGCTTTTCCATCGCCGTTGAAGTCACCAACTGTGACCCAGTCGGGATAGATGCCGGTGTCTGGCGATGCCGCAGCGGTGAAGGTCCCATCGCCATTCCCCAACAGGATGGTCAGGTTGTTGTCGTAATAGTTTGCGATGGCTAAGTCTTGCTTGCCGTCATTGTTGAAGTCTCCAATAACCACGCAGTACGGAAAGCTGCCGGTGGGAGGAAGAGTGTAGCCAGCGACGTTAGGGGCGGCGAAGTTTCCCTTGCCGTCTCCCAGAAAAATGCTGACGGTGGAATCGAATTGGTTGGTGATGGCCAGATCGGCGTTGCCATCGTGGTTAAAGTCGCCGACAGCAATGCTGTTAGGCCCGATGCCGGTTGGCAGGACGACGCTGCCGGTGAACGTGAAGTCCCCGTTGCCGAAATGAACTTCCACCTGGGAAGAATTGAAGTCGGCGATCACCACGTCGAGCTTGCCATCGTTGTTGAAATCGCCCACAGCCAGCGCTATGGGATTTTGCCCGTTGACCGTAACTGAATTTGAAACTCCTCCCCTGACCGAAAAGATTTCGACCGCGCTCGAATTCAAATTGGCGATGGCGAGATCGGGAGTGCCATCGTTATTGAAGTCACCGGCGGCTAGAGCGATGGGTTCGCTGCCGTTGCTGGAAAAGGCGAGGGCACTGAGCCCGGACGTAGCGATGTTCTTGCCCAGAGTCACTGTACCCAGGGGAAGCTTCGCGTTGCTGGCATCGAAGAATGAAACGTTGCCCGTCAGTGGAAGTGTCCCGCTTCCTTGAACCGTCGCGGTCAACGTGTATTTTCCGGGTATTCCCGAGGCCGCGATCGTGTCAACGGTCAGCACGCCCTTTACAGTAATGTTCTGGGCGACCGACGCGCTCGTCGCGTAAGAGTTCGTACCTGCAAACACGGCCTTGACCGAGTGCGAGCCCGGACTGAGATATCGCTTCAGGCTGGCAGTGCCACTGGCTGACAATTGTGCAGTTCCCAGCACCGACGGCCCTTCGCAATACTTGGCGGTTGCATCACAGAACTCCACCAATCCGGCTGTAACCACTTTGCCGCTACTCCTGACCTGTGCGGTAAAGGTCTCCGGCGTTCCTAACCCGTTGGCTGGATTGGTGATGCTCGTTGATGACACTGTGAAAGTCGTGGCGGTCGCGGCTGCCTGTGCAAACGATATGGGACCGAGAGCAACAGCAGAAACGAAAATTCCAAGCAACCATGCAAAGGTTCTTACTGCGGCGCCAGATGCACGTCGCAGCGTGATGTATTTCTTCGTTTGACCCATTCCTGACATGCGTATCCTCTTCTCCAGTTTCTATCTCTTAGAAAATTTGAATTTTGAGGGGAATTCCCTACCTCTATGGGAGGTTGGCAGACGAATGCTCTCTTGCGACTATCCCGCTCATCTAGATAGGCGACATTCGCTGCCCGATTCCCTCAGAGAAGAACGATTTTTTTGACTGTGGCCGGATTCTGCCTGAGCGCAATTGCGGCGCTCGAGTTCTCAAGCCAGCCGATCAGGTTGACCCACGTCCCGTTCCCGTCGTGGGTTGTGAAGGGAAACAACTTCGATTGCCCACCAGATTCCAACGCCAGGACGCAAACACCTACGATTAACATCGCCCGAGGTGTAGCCCTCGCTTTGAGAATATGGGTGTTTCCCACGAAGAGGACTTGAACACCGGGACTTCTGGCCCGGAATAGTTTCCGGCTTGGCGTCATCGGTTAGGATCGGAGGCAACCGCACAACCCGCCGACAGGACCCAAGCGGGCCACATCTCGCTCGAGACGGCTGGCGCCTTTCTCGATTTTCCTCCAATGTCCAGGCTCCCGCGTGTCCCGCGGCTGAACTCGTCCTCCCGAATACCTCGTTACCCGACCGTCACTCTGTAGTTTGGCCTAAGCGACACCCAGGCACGCTACTGTTCGCGACCCAGAACGTATACACCGCGCAGTCGTCCGGCGCCGGTGGGATTTCTCGGGCGATGGGAGGAAGCATTCGCAGGTATGCCACGAGCGCGCGGATATCTTCTTCGTCCCAGTTCGAAGCGTGGTCCCAGATCATGCCCTGCCAATGGAGGGTGCGACCGTCGGGAGTGATGCCGCTTCGAATGGCTCGGGCGATTTGTTCGTCGGTCCACGCGCCGATTCCTGTTCGCATGTCACTAGTGAGGTTGCGACTCCATGTTTCCTCAGGAAGAGTAAACTAGTTGCCATTCCCTTAAAGCCGGGCCAGCAACTCGAACGGAGAACCTCAATATTCGTTCCAGTTCCGCTATGGAGTTGAAATTTGCGCGCAATCTTCGTCAGCTATCGACGGAATGATTCGCAAGGAGAGGCTGGTCGTTTGTTTGACGACCTGGTTACTCACTTCGGCGAGCAGAAAGTATTTATGGATGTCGCAGGCATCGAAGCGGGACGCGACTTCCGCAAGGCAATCGAGGAGTGCGTTGCCAATTGTGGTGTGCTGCTGGTGATCATAGGGCCGTCCTGGCTTACCGCGAAGAATGAAGCGGGGACACGCCGCCTGGACGATCCCGCCGATTTCGTCCGTGAAGAGGTCGCCGCGGCCCTGAGGCGGGATATCCCGGTAATACCGGTCCTCGTGCGCGGAGCCGAGATGCCGCGCGGCGAACAGTTGCCGGAGATCCTGACAGATCTGGCCTATCGCAATTGTGTCGAATTAACTCATGCACGGTGGAGATCCGACGTTCAGCTGCTTATTGAGCCCCTGCGGCGCCTCATTGGAATTTCCGGTGAAATCAAACCTCGTAGCGCGAGCGGCCAAGCAATCGTCGCCGACCATGCACGACCCGCATCGCAGGAACTCACATCTTCCCCGAATGCCGAGTCCCCCAATGCCGAACAGATCACGGCGTCGCGCTTCGACGCTGCTACTTTGCAGCGGATCCGTCGAGAGCTCGCTCTGCACATCGGCCCGATCGCCGAGCTGGTGGTGGCCCGCGCAACCCCGCTCTGTCATTCGACCGAGGACCTTTTTCTCAAAGTTGCGGAAGAGATTGAATCGCCACAAGAGCGCGAGGACTTTCTTCGAAAGATGAACTCGCCCTCCTTACTCGGCGGCACGACGCCCGTAAGACTGGAGGGCCAATCACCAGACTCTCAAAGTCCGCAGAAACCGACCCACAGAGCCGATGTCGATCCCGTTCATGCTGCCCCGCCACGATCGTGGGTTCGGTCAATGAGTTCAATTCCTGTGATGATCGTTGCAGGGGTTCTGGTGCTGGCCCTGGCATTCGCGGCCGCCAGGCGGAGGCAGGCGCCTGGCGCTCCTGCTTCATCTGCGACATCCTCTGGCTCGCCACAAGAAGGCAGCAGACCAGCTCCTGCTCCAGAAAGTGTGCACCCAACCGATCAGTTTCCCGGAGGATCGAATACGCCCGCCGCGAGTCCTGACAGGGGCACCCGATCAGACCGGGTAAGTTTGCCCGCGGAAATCGCTCAAAGTCTCCTCGTTACCAAGATTGTGCCTACTTACCCACCGCTGGCACGGGAAACTCGGGTTCACGGTGAAGTCGTTCTCGATGTCGACATCTCGAAGGAAGGGACGATTGAAGGTCTCCGAACGGTAACCGGACATCCTATGCTGATTCCAGCGGCTGTCGACGCAGTGAAACAGTGGCGCTATAAGCCCTACCTCCTGAATGGCGAACCTGTTCCGGTGCAGACTCAGGTCACAGTCAACTTCAGTCTTACCACTGGCTAGAGTTTTTTCAGCTCCGGAGTATGGACTTATCTCAGAAGTTTCAGGGCTTTGGCCAAGCTAACCTGCATGCGATTGAACGATGCTGTCATCGTGGCGATCTCGTCTTTTCCCCTCACGGGCAGCGGAGCGGGTGTCGCTTCGCCCTTGCTGGCAAGATCGGCAGCATCCGATACGAGCCGCAACGGTCGGATCACGATGAAATAAACGCCGGCATCCAGCGCAGCGATGGTCGCGAACAGGGCGATGGCAAGGTAAATAATCAGTAGATGAAACGCCCGTTTGGCAATGCCCACCGGCACTGACATCGG
>DATNKA010000057.1:0-7718 GCA_035603655.1 Candidatus Acidiferrales bacterium
CGGTTTGTGTTTAAGAACGGTGAAATACAGAGCGGCCATGGTGAACACTGTTTCGCACACCAAAGTTCGCCAGCCGGGAGTGATGTCCCACCGGTGAATATACAGCCCGCTGTAACTTACGGCCAACTTCCAAAATTCGTCGGTGGGCATTTCACGTTGCGATTCCCATCTGTCTGGCTACGGCGAATTTTTATTCTCGCAGTCGCAGGACGCCGCGAAGATGTTGTCGGGTTCCTACAGCATTGAAAAGAAACGACGTTTCGCTTTTGTGTTCCGAACCTCGTCGCGTTGCCTCGGGCGATTCCAAGGCTGAAATCGGGGCGGTCACGTTAGTGTGGACTATCGCTAACCCCGATTCTGCCGGCCGATACGGTCCCTTCCACTACACCAACTGGCTTTCTTTGCCTCAGGTTGGCTCCTGAACCTCACTCTCGGCACGAATTTCTGAAATGTTTTCCCCGTTTTGTCTCATATCAATGAGCAGGCTTCCTGCACGAAAAACCCAGGGAACAATCCAAGGACAGTTCAGTCAAGGAGAAGCTTATGAACCGACCCCGTCACTCACCTTCTGTATTCGCAGGTATTCTGCTGTTGTGTTCATTGCTGAGCGCTCAGCAAGCAGCCGTATCCACTTCAGCCGTGGCCGTCGTGCCGCGTGTAGTTAATTTCTCCGGTAAGGCGGTCGATCAGGGAAAGGCCCTTACCGGCGTTACCGGAATCACCTTCTCGATCTACAGCCAGGAAACCGGCGGAAGTCCACTCTGGCTGGAAACCCAGAACGTGCAAGCTGACAGCAAAGGTAACTACACGGCGCAACTGGGCGCTACCAAGGCCGAAGGACTGCCGCAGGAACTATTCACCTCCGGCGAAGCCCGCTGGCTGGGAGTGCGAGTCAACGGCGGGGAAGAAGAATCGCGCGTGCTGCTGATGAGCGTTCCTTACGCACTGAAAGCCGCAGATGCGCAGACTCTCGGCGGACTGCCAGCGTCGGCGTTTATGTTAGCCGGTTCGATGCCCAGCGCCAGCCAGTCAGCGGCAATGGCAGCGGGAGAGAGCAATGCCGGCGCAACCGCGGACGTTGCTGGAACCGGCACAGCCGATTTCGTTCCTCTTTGGACCAACAGCACCGGCACACTGGGCAACTCGATCATGTTTCAGAGCGGAACCGGAGCGACCGCAAAGATCGGCGTCAATACCTCAGCACCGGGAGCGACCCTCGATGTTAACGGTACCGAAAATGTTCACGGTGCATTGACTCTGGGGACGCTCGGGGCGGCGACCGCTTCCGCCGGAAAGAATTCGCAGCCGCAGGTCTTCAATGCTTCGGTCTTTAAGAGCTCAACCGCCACGGCCGTACCGCAGAAATTCCAATGGCAGGCGGAGCCAACAGGAAACAACACGGCTTCGGCGTCGAGCGCGATGAGTCTACTCTTTGCTGCGGGCACGGCCGCACCAGCAGAGACCGGACTGAAGATCAGCGCCAAGGGTCTTTTGACCTTCGCTGCGGGGCAGACCTTTCCCATCGCATCCAGTACGGTTACCAACGCCGAACTCCAGCACTCATCGCTGACCGTCAAGGCGGGTACGGACCTGACGGGCGGTGGCTCAGTGGCGCTGGGTGGCACGACGACTTTAAATCTCGACACCACCAAGGTACCGCTCTTGGCTGCGATGAATACTTTCACAAACCAGAACACAATCAATGTCAACACGACGTGCAACCAGTCGTTCAACTGTTTCCCGGGCCTCGCCATCAACAACACTGGAGGTAGTGCATCCACGACCGGCGGAGACGGAATGGACATTACAACTGGACCGTTCAGCCTTGGTCTCAGAATTACGAGCGGGTCTCAAGCTTTGCTTGCCACCTCCAATTTCGCCGGGGCGATCTTTGAAGGCAACGGCGGCGGTGGGCTTTATGGGGACGAACAGGTAGATGAGGATTTTGTTGCCGGGGTCAACGGATATCAAATCGCAGCCCCAGCAACCCATGCGACCATCGGAGTGTGGGGATCGAGTCAAAGTCCGAACGGATTTGGAGTCTACGGTAACCAGGTTCTGGGCAACCAAAGCGGATTCCAACGTCCAGCCGGAATTTGGGGCGACTCCGCCGCCAGTGCCGGTGTGGTGGGAACTTCCGATCAGGACGATGGTGTGGTTGGACTTACGGCGGACACTAACGGCGATCAGAGAGGCGGATTTTTTGACAATACCTCTACGAATCCCAATGGAGTCGCGCTACTGGCGGAAGGCTTCAACGTAGGCGGCTTCTGCTCAATAAACAACAGTGGCGACTTAAGTTGCTCTGGCGTGAAGTCCGCGGTAGTTCCAGTAGCCAACGGGTCTCGGAAGGTGGCGATGTACGCCATCGAGGGCCCAGAAAACTGGTTTGAAGACGCTGGCTCTGGTCAGCTGTCGAGCGGGACGGCGGTTGTGAATCTCGAATCCATTTTTGGCGAGACCGTCAACACAGACATGGATTATCGGGTTTTTCTAACCCCCGACGGCGACTGCAAGGGCCTCTATGTCGCGCAGAAATCCGCAACCTCGTTCATCGTACGCGAACTGGGTGGCGGAACTTCCAATATCGCGTTTGACTATCGGATCATGGCGAAGCGCAAAGGCTATGAGAACGTTCGTCTGGCCGACAAAACAGCTTTCTTCCAAATGTCGAAGACGCCCTCCGGAATGAGAAAAGCGCTGGCTCATCCGACGAAAACGCCGCCTTCTCCGGTACAGATTCGCGAGAAGCTTCTGAAAATGGCTGGGGCTCGCCCCGTTGCAAAGATTCCCAAGACCGCGCCGCAAAACAATATCAAACGCTAAGTCTTGAGAACGTGAGGAGAGCAGGGATAACCCCTGCTCTCCTCATTTTTGCTTCATTCGTCTTCCGATGGCTTTTCCGCCGTAACTACTTCATAGGTCTTCCTCACTTTCGGTGCAACGGGAAGCCACGAGACATCGGCAGCAATCGGGCTCGTAAGAGTTCGAAGCCGGCTCGACCATACATCTGCCGATTGAGCGTCTTTAGCCGATTGATGTGACCTTCCACCGGACCATTGCTCCAACTTTCTCTGAGCGCATTCTTCACCGCGGCCAGATCGTGTTTAACTTCCGCACGAAACTCTTCATTCCGTAAATCCCGGAACCCTTGCCGTTTTCATCCAGCGCGCCAGCGTTCGAATCTTCCCAGATTGCAGAATGCCGCAAAAGCTCATCCCCAAGCTGCGCATCCGCGCGAAATCCGGGCAGGCTTTTTTGAGAGTGTCCACCTTCGCCGCCTGCCATCCCGTGAGCAGAGGCCGGGGCTCGCTCAACAACGCCGGCGACCAGGGGAGAGATCTGTCCGGAGACCGTAGGATGCACTGCCGCGTGCCGGCGCAGACTAACGGAAGCTTACGACTAAATCAGGCTGCCCGCGATCGATGGATGTGCTTGATGAATTGATGAATAGTGCTGTTCGGTAAGCTGCACTGCCGGAAAAGGCCGAGCAAGTTCTTCGCGAATTCCCTTCCATTGGGATCGATGAGCGCGCATGGTTCGTGAGGACGAACACAGGGGTGTGAAAAGGCGGGTTGTCTCCCCACCACCCTTTCCATTCGTCATCTGGCCAGGAACCACGAACGGGACCGAACATGTTCCGGCCTATGATCCACGCGCCTATCCGGTCAAACCCCCGGGCCGCAAGATCGTTGTCAACGCCCACATTTTTCGGCCTGACATGGATGACTTCGGCCGAACGCAGGGCATCGACGTGTAGTGCGGTTCCCGATTGGCTCAGGAGCTTTCCGACCCGCGGGTCGTCGGCGGCATATGAGGCCTGCGGCGAGATCGAGAGCAGCATCAGCAAATTCGCGGTTATGAGCAACAACTTCGGTTTCATGGTCCAACTACCTCGAGTTATACATCAGATGTTTTATCGATTTCGGCTTGAATTTCTTGGAAATTCAAGCGTCACAATCGGAGGCGCGTCCTTGCCATTGGCGCCCGTGTGCTTGTGGTGATGACGAACGAGGGTCACACTTCCGCGATGGTCTGGATCCACCGCAAACGGAACAGACTACTCAGGCCCGAGGCGCTCGCTCAACGCAACTATCAATCTGCGGTGCTCGCCGGATGCATCAACTTGGGAAGGCTGCTCCACTGCGCTCGATTCCGGCCGCACACCAACCACAAACCCCCGGCGACTACTAGTAGGACTATAACGGCATACACACTACCCTCTGGCCCCGTCGTACCGCCGCTCCATATCGGCGCTCCAACGGGATGACTCTCGAGTAACCGCCCCTGCGATACCGAACCACTGTCGATCACGCCGTACAGATACGCTTCCGCCCAGTTCATCCCGGTATGCATGCCTATCGCCCACCAGAGCGAGCCCGTCAGCCACAGGCTGAGACAAAACACGAGGCCGCCAAGGGCCGCGGTAATCAATCCCATGGGGGATTCGCCCGCGTTGTGGCCGTGCGCGGCGCCAAATAATACGGACGTAATCAGGGCCGCCCACCAGAAATTGAGGCCGCGCGTCAAAGTGTAGAGAAGATATCCCCGGAAGAGGCCTTCCTCGAAAAACGCCACGAGCAGATCGAGCGCCGCCCACAACGCCGCGTATTTCCATATGGCCGCACCGCTCAACACTCTCCCGTCGAACACGAATAGGTGGGTTGTCCAGAGTGCCCCCACTAGCGCGGATATCGACAGTAGACCGACCGCCAAGCCAAAAAAGAATCTTCTCACCATTCGGCTATCGGTTAAGCCATAGCTCAAAACCGGACGCTTCTCGATCTTTGACATAACCCATGTGGCTATGAAAAGTCCGAGGACCACCGCAGCTTCCCTCAGGATTTGGGTATCCGGCGACACCACATGCATGTCTTCAACCGGGAAGAAGTGCCCTACCAGCGTGCCGCCTAACGCACTCAAAACCACGACGATCGCCAGGAATATCAGCACGCTCCAGCCTGCCCGCAATTCCTGTTCACGAACAAACAACCCGCGTAGCACGCGCGACTTGGAACCAGTCATACCCGATGCCTCCACTGAATTTTATTTCGCAGCAGTCCGATTAGATCTGCTTCCTCCCTCGCGCCCATTAATTTGGTGAAAAGAAGGCCACGATCAGGAACATCACGCCCCAAAGCGCGGCATACTCCCATACCATTCGTCCCCCGAGCACCCGCCCTTCGAAAACCAACAGATGGCTTAACCAGAGCAATCCAACAAGCGAGGACACAGCGGCGAACCCTGCCGTAGTGCCGGTCGCGAGCCGCATCAGTCTGCTTTGATCGACAAATCCGTAGCTGAACACGGAGCGCTTCTCAATTTTCGCCATGATCAAGGTGGCACCGAAGAGCGCCGCAAGCTGAAGGACCTCTCGCAGAATTGCAGACCCGGGAGCCACGGGCTGCGCTCGATCCGTGCGAACAATGGTGCGCGTTAGCTTGCCAGCTCCAGTCCCGAGAGCGACAAAGATGAGGAGGAACACGAGAGCGCTCCACCCTGCTCGCAACCCCTGAGTGCCAAAGAATACTCGATGCAGCAATACTCTCTTGGCTGGCTCATGGCCGGGTTGATGAACTTGCCCATTACCAGCCCCAGATTCAGCCCCTGATTTTGCCATATTCGGACCCATATCTCCTGCTTCCAGCAGTAATCCTCTCAAAGAAGGCATCTGCTTAACTTCGGGACTCATTGCAGTCAAAGATTCAGTTCCCAGGTTTCCGCCACGAGATCGTCTCTCCCCCAGTTCTGATGACGCTGCTCCTTGACTAGTTGAAAACCCTCCTGCTCATAAATCTTCCTCGCCGATTGCAGCTCGCGTTGTGTCCACAGTTCAACCTTCTTGTAATGCGCCTGTCGGGCGAAACGAACACACTCCTGCACGAGGCGTCTGCCAATTCCCAGGCCGCGAGCAGATGGTTCCACAATCAACACGCGCAATTTGGCTACCTTTGCCGACTTATGTGTCAGGATTACCGATCCGATGCGCTCTCCGTCCTTCTCAGCGATCCAGCAATGATCCCGTTTACTATCAAAGTGCTCAATGAAGTCGGCAACTATCCCCGCGACCATCGCTTCGAACCGCTCATCGTAATTGCATTCATTCGAGTACAGGACTCCGTGACGAGACACAATCCAGCCCAAGTCACCGGGCTGGTGCTGGCGGAGCAGAAATGAGTCCCGGCGACCGTGCTCAGGGGTGAGGATTCGTTCGATGCACAGCATGGCCTTGAGGAGTTGAGCCTGCGCGTCGGGAGAGAGCCTTACAAGCATCTGTTGCACCTGACGTTTGGATCGTTCTTCAAGGGGACGGAGGGCGGCCGAACCTTTCTGGGTGAGCGACAGAACTGCCTGGCGGCGATCGGTCGAGGAGGGTTCGCGTTTAAGCCAGCCACGTTTCTTGAAGCTTAGAAGGATGCGGCTCAGGTATCCGGCATCGATGCCAAGTTCGCGGGAGAGTTCTGCAGCCGTTGTGCCAGGGTGGTACGCCAATTCGTAGAGGAGACGTACTTCGGTTAACGTGAACTGAGACTCATAAACTCCTTTTTGCAGAATACCAATTTGGCGGGTGTAGAAGCGGTTGAAATGGCGTATCGCGGGTATTGGGCTTTTGGATTCGGGGCGAGGCGGGGATTTCGGGCTGAACGCCATGCGAATTATGATCAGCAATATGATTGCCTTTGTCAAGTATATTGCTTGCTCGCGGCAATCCCTGAAATTTCTTACGCTCGCGACAAACTGACCTGCCTAAGGACATACGAGTGCCGAGAATATACTCTTTAGTAGCACGCTGTTAGTTATACGTCGTTAATGTTATTTTCTTTCTGCCTGACGCGAACAGGAGGTGTAAGACATGCCCGCTTTGCCACACTGCCAAGTCAGGGATCGGCGGCGGGGACTCAGGACGAGTACTAAAGCTGCGTCACGGACAGGCCGGGGACCAGTTGGAAGTGGCGAAGATGGCCGGTGGCTACGCTGTAGCCGAGGTCCAAGGCTGTCACACCGATCAGCAGATCGGCGAGTGGAAGGCGCACTCCTTTCGCTTGATTCTCGCCGTCGATCTGCCCCACGCGAAGAGCGATTGGCACAGTGACCGGATGAATGGGCAGGGCCATGAGCAGTTCCTGGATGAACTGGTACCGCTTTGCCTTTCGCTGCGCTGTGTCGGCACGTGCCGCGCCGTGGGCCAACTCGATCAGCGTGACCACGGAGATGGCGATGTCGGTATTTCCCGCTGTGCGGGAGATGGCCGTGAGCATTTGCCGCGCATTCTGCCCCTGGCGCTCGGCTTTGATCAGAACGCTGGAATCGAGAATCAATCCCATGCGGGTGGTTCGAGCGGGTCGCGATGGCTCTCAATGGCCGCTTCCACGTCCTTGGCGAAGTCGGCATCCATGACCGCCATCGAGTCCTCGGGCAAGAGCGCGATGCACTCGGAGATGGTGCGGCGCCGTGGGACTGGCGCATGGATCACGGCTACCGGCAACTTGTCGCTCTCGATCACGACTTCCGCGCCGGCACGCACGCGCGCCAGCACGTCAGCAAAGTTGCTGGCGCCTTCCGCTTCCGAGATGTGGATCACATGGTCGGCCATGGCGCGATTATACCGTCATTCCTCCTCTTGGGAGACAATCGCGGACCAAATCGTCGGCAAATTTTCTGCGGCGATTCCTTTGCAGGAAGCATCTTCGACTAGTGACGTGTCATAACTACTCCCC
>DATNKA010000058.1:0-8777 GCA_035603655.1 Candidatus Acidiferrales bacterium
CCGCGCTGTTCGGCGTTGAAGAGTCCGTACGCAAGGCGGATGCGCTAGTGAGCGCCGCGTTTACAGAATTGGAAGGTTTCGGGGAACGCGCCGAGAGACTCAAGGAGCTCGCAAGGTATCTAGTGGAACGCAAGAAGTAAAATTCTGGTAGTTCCCTTGTGAACCGGAGCCTGTCCTTATTCGATCGTACAGTGTCATTTATGATTTAATATTTTCACGGCGATGGAGTTCGCCATAACCGCCCGCAGTTACAATCGCTGCGGCTGATGACTCCTACAACATCCAAGACTGGTTTGTAGGAGAAGATCGGTGCTCAGGAACTTTCTTGCTATCTCATCAGCCGCCATCGTCGGCGCCAATCTGCGTTATCTGCTGAGTCGAATCGCCGCCAGACACTTCGGGCCAGTCTTTCCTTATGGCACGCTGTTCATCAACATCGTGGGCAGCTTCATCGTAGGCTTTTTCATCATCTGGACAACTGAGCGAGTGTTGATCGATCCCCGTTGGCGACTGCTGGTGGTGATTGGCTTCTGCGGTTCGTTCACTACGTTTTCAGGCTTCGCGTTCGAGACTATGGCTTATTTCGCGCAGGGACAGTGGGGCCTGATGGTGGTCAACATTCTCAGCAATAATTTACTGTGCCTGGGCGCGGCTTTGGCCGGCATGTCCCTGGGGCGAGTGCTGTAAAATGGCGAACGCCATGGTCGTGCAGGTCACAATCTATCTGAATGAAGCTGATCAATGGCACCACCGGCCATTGCACATGGAGATTCTGAGCTACCTGCGCCGAGAGAAGGTGTATGCCGCTGCTGCGTCGCATGCAGTCGCCGGTTTTCTGGGATGTCATCGCGTCAAGACTGCCCACATGGTCGAGGCTGACGGCAAGTTGCCCGTAATCACCACCTTTGTGGACACCGACGAGGAAGTGAACCGCGGCCTGCCTAGACTGAAAGAAATAGCGGCGCATCGACTGATCGTGCGCGAGAATGTCGTGCTCGAACAAGGCAATCTGGACTGACATGTCGGCAACTTCCCTCGAAATTCTTGCCATAGCCGCGCACCGAGACGACGTCGAGCAGACTTGCGGCGGTACGCTCCTGAAGATGGCGCAGCGCGGGCAGCGGACCGGCATCCTCGATCTCACGCAGGGGGAAATGGGCACGCGCGGTACCGCCGTAGATCGCGCGCGAGAGGCTTCCGACGCGGCAGGGATTCTCGGTGTCAGCTGGCGCAGAGCTCTCGATATTCCCGATGGGCGCGTGGAAAATACCTGGGACAATCGCCTCAAGGTGGCCAGCGTCATCCGCGAGACTCGGCCGCGCGTAGTAATTCTGCCTTACTGGAAGGGACGCCATCCGGATCATTACACTTGTTCTGTGCTGGGTTACGAGGCGTGCTTTCTCGCGGGGTTGTCGAAACTCGACCTGCACGCAGCTCCCAGCCATCACCTCGCAGCCGTCAGTTCGCAGGATGCCGGCTCGACGAAACTCAAGCCGCATCGTCCTTTCAAGATTATCTACGCCACGCTCTACTATGACGTGCGCCCGACGTTTGTGGTTGATATCAGCCCGCAGTTCGAGCAAAAGTTCGCTTCCATCCTCGCTTACAAGTCGCAGTTCAGCGATCAGGAAGCGGGCCAAGACCTCTTTCCGGCCCACGATGAAATTCAGGCGCGCGTGGAGTCCATGGCGCGATTTTACGGCGCCCTCGGTGGGGTGACCTACGGCGAACCTTTCCTGCAAAAGGAAGTCGCGTTGGTCGAAGACCTGCTGGCGATTCCCGTGAAATCGATTTAACGTTACGTTATTTCTTCCAGGCTACCGCCAGACCGTCTCGAATGGGCAGGATCGTGGTGAAGAAATCGGCAGACTTGTAAAGTTCACGATTGAACTCAAGGATCGCCTTGGTCTGCGCTGTCTTAGGTTTTTTCTCCGTAACCCGCCCGCTCCACAAGACATTGTCGGTGATGAATAATCCGCCCTTGCGCAGACGCGGCGCCACCAGGCGCAGCACGCGCGGATAATCCTCCTTGTCGACGTCGTTGAAGATGACATCAAACTGCTGCGTCTGTTCGGAGAGAACTTCCAGCGCGTCGCCCGTGTGCAACCTTACCCGCTTCGAGACTCCCGCGCGATCGAAGTACCCGCGAGCCCGCTCGGCATTCTTGGGGTCGCCGTCCGTGTAGATAACCCGGCCTTGCTCGCCCACCGCTCGCGCCCACCAGATCGTCGAATAGCCGATCGCCGAGCCCAACTCGAAAATCGCTTTGGCATCGATCAGCAAGGCCAGTTGTTGAAGCACGCGTGCCACCGCGGGGCCAACGATGGGGATGTCATGCTTGCTGGCATAATCTTCCATCTCCGCCAGCACCTCGTCGCGCTTGGGCAGCATGGAATACAGATAGTCGTCGACCGGACCGGAGGTAACGAAGCTAAAATGCCGCCAGCTGGGTTTGGTTTTCTTCTTCGGTTTATTCGCAGCCACAGGTCTCCTTCGATCTTCTGATTCTGGTTGTCGGTTGCCGGTTCTCACTCGCGTACGGTTACGCCCGGCTTCAGCGTTAGGACTTCAACGTTCGGCGCCAACTTCTTCAACTCTGCCGGACTTCCCGTCAGTACTGGAAAGGTACCGAAATGCATGGGAATCACGGTTTTGGGCTTGAGCAGATTGCAGGCGTAAGCCGCTTCGCGCGGTCCCATGGTGAAGTGATCACCAATCGGTAGCATGACAATTTCCGGCGCGTAAAGCTCGCGGATGATCGCCATGTCTCCGAAAACGTTGGTATCACCGGCGTGATAAAACTTGACGCCATTCTCGAACTCCACCACGTACCCGCAAGCTTCGCCGCCATAGACGAGCTGATCCCCATCCTGAATACCACAGGAGTGGTCCGCGTGCACCATCGTAATTTTGATATCGCCAACTTTTTGCGTGCCGCCCTTATTCATCATCGAGGTCTTCTTGGCGCCCTTTTTTTCCAGCCAGCCGCACATTTCAGGAATACCGACCACTTGCGGGCCGTGTTCCTTGATGATCTCGACGGCGTCGCCAATATGGTCCCCATGGCCGTGTGTGATTAAAACCGTGTCCACTTTCTTAACCTTTTTTTCGGAAGCTGGGCACACTGGATTATTCATGATCCACGGATCGATGATGACGGTCTGTCCGCCGGGCGTTTCGATGCGAAATGTTGCATGGCCCAGCCAGGTAAGCTGAATGCCTTTCAAATTCATGGATGATAGCTCCTAACGCCACCCTTCTTACGGTGAACTACCGGCCAAGGTCGCCGCCGGGAAGGGTCGCGACTGGATAGTTTAATATAAAACGCCATGACGGAACTCAAGGTGCTAATTTCCCGGGACCGGATTACAAAACGAGTCGCCGAACTGGGTGCGGACATTACGCGTGACTTCGCAGGCCAGCCCGTGATCCTCGTCGGCGTGTTGAAAGGCTCGGCGATTTTTCTCGCTGACCTGGCGCGACAGATAAATCTCGATGCCACTTTCGATTTCATCGGCGTCTCCAGTTACGGAAACCGTCCCAGCCCCAGCCAGGAACTCAAGAGCGGATGGGATTCCACCGGCGAGGTCAGACTTACCAAAGACGTGGACCAGTCCATGAAGGACAAGAACGTGATCGTTGTGGAAGACATTTTGGATACCGGGTTGACGCTCACCGTCTTGAAGAAATTACTGCTGGCACACGAGCCTCGATCGCTGAAGATCGCCGCACTCCTCGACAAGCCCTCCCGCCGTAAACTGCCTCTGCACGGTGACTATGTCGGCTTCACAATTCCAGATGAGTTTGTGGTTGGCTACGGTCTCGATTACGCCGAACGCTACCGCAATCTGGCCGATATTTGCATCGTGCCACGGGAATAAGAACAATTCTTAATTTCGCTCTCTGTTCCCATTACCGGTACGCCGGAACGCGGCTGCTATCATAGAAAGACATGGGGTCTGCTCTCAATACGACTGGAGGTCAGCTGCAAGTTGAGCCGCTGTTGCTGGAAGTTGCTGATGTGCTGGCAACCTCGCTCGACTTGGATACCACGCTGCGGCGCGTTGCCGAAGTTGTGCGCAAAGTCATCGATTACGAAATCTTCGCTATCCTGCTTTTAAACGAGAAGACTCAGGAATTGCGTTTTCGCTTCCAGGTCGGCTACCCTCCTGACTTCACCGAGGGCGCCCGAGTGAAGCTGGGCGAAGGAGTGACCGGGCAGGCCGCACAGTCGAGGCAGGCGGTCCTGATCGATGATGTCACGCAGGATCCCGCGTATATCTCCGCCGTACCCAACGTGCGTTCGGAATTAGCTGTGCCGCTTATCACCAAGAACAGAGTTATTGGCGTGATTGATTTGGAAGCGCGAGACCCAGGATACTTCAATGAGGAACATAGCCGCCTGTTGACTCTGGTCGCTTCCCGAATCGCGAGCGTAATCGAAAATGCGCAACTCTACACTCGCACCACGCGACAGGCACGCATTCTGCTCTTGCTCAATGAAATTGCCCGGGAATTGTCGTCCATCCTGAATGTGGACGAACTACTCAGCCGGGTTGCGGAACTGCTGCGCAAGCTGATCGACTACCAGATGTTCAGTATCCTTCTGCTGGATTCTTCCGGCGAGAAGCTACAACACCGTTTCTCCCTGCGCTTCCACGAGAATACCCCTCTCAAGCGCGAGGTCTCGCTAGGACAGGGCATCATCGGTCACGCCGCCCAAACCGGGCAGGCGATTCTGGTGCCCGACGTCAATAAAGATTCCCGCTACGTGGCGGCCAATCCGGAAACTCAGTCTGAATTGGCCGTGCCGCTAATCTACAAAGACAAAGTAATCGGAGTGCTCGATTTGGAACACACGCGGCGCGGGTTTTTTACAGACGACCATCGCCGCACCATGATGACACTCGCGGCCCAGGTTGCAATCGCCATCGAAAATGCGCGTCTGTATGAAGAGATTGCACGCCAGGAACGCCGGCTGGAGCGGGATTTGGCTCTCGCGCGCGAGTTGCAAATGCGCTTGCTGCCCCAGGCGCTCCCCCTATTGGCGAATCTGGAACTGGCGGCCAAGTTTGTGCCCGCGCGCGCTATCGGCGGAGATCTCTATGACTTCATCCCTTATTCGCTTTCGCGCCTGGGAATTGTCATTGGCGATGTGAGCGGCAAAGGAGCCCCTGCTGCCATCTACGCGGCACTGGTGAGTGGCATCCTGCGCTCGCATGCGCCCATCGAACCCGGCCCCGCCGAGATGCTCAGAGCCGTTAACCTCTCGCTGGCCGAGCGCCGCATCGAAGCGCAATTCGTATCCATCATCTACGCAGTCTGGGATGATGAACATCAGACCTTGCAGGTAGCTAACTCAGGCCTGCCGCGCCCGATTCATGTGCATGCCGGGAAGAATTATGTGATCGAAGCGACCGGGCTGCCGCTTGGCCTTTTCGACGATGCCAACTACGATGAGTTCACGTTCAAGATGAAGTCCGGCGATATGTTTGTCTTCTTCAGCGACGGCATTCTGGATGCGCGCAACCGCCGCGGAGAATTGTTTGGCAGAGGACGCGTGGAGCAACTGGTGGCTGAATGCGCCGGCAAGTCGGCCGACTGTGTGGTGAACTCCCTGTTCAAAGCTGCGGCCGAGCATTCCGCGGGAGTCGAATCGTTTGATGACCAAACCGTGGTGGCGATCAAGGTCAAGGACATTCCCGGCTCGGATTCTTCCAAGCGAAAATGATTCGGCCTAGCGAAGCACCGAAAATACTTCGGCCACCAGGGTTTGTTCTGCGCGAGAGTCGTAAAGGATTGTTTCGCCGCAGCCGGCCTCTCGCTCTTCACTGCGAGGATGTTCCACTCACCAACCTCACGGAGCGCTATGGCACGCCTCTCTACGTCTATTCAGCAACCTCGGTCCTTGCCCGGCTCGCCGATTTCAAGCATGCCTTCCATCACGTTCCCCACACTATTTGCTATTCCGTAAAAGCCAATTCCAACATCGGCATTCTGCGCCTGCTCGCCCGCGAGGGCTGCGGCTTCGACGTCGTCTCCGGCGGAGAACTGGAACGGGTATTGGTGGCAGACCAGCGCGCGGCCAAGAAAATCGTGTTCTCAGGCGTGGGAAAGTCCCGGGAAGAAATGACTGCTGCCTTGCAAGCCGGAATCCTGTTATTCAATGTGGAGAGTGAGTCTGAGCTATGGGCTTTGGCGGAGTGCGCAATACGGTCTCGGACGATGGCGCGAATAGCTCTGCGGGTAAATCCCGATGTCGCAGCCGAGACTCATCCGTATATTTCCACCGGCCTGCGTAAGCACAAATTTGGAGTGCCTATCGGAAGCGCGCGCCAGCTCTACGCCAAGGCTTCCGCAGCGCGTTACCTGAAGGTTGCGGGGGTTAGCGTTCATATCGGGTCGCAGATCACTGATGCCCGCCCTTTCGCGGATGCCGTGGATCGGGTCGCCGCCCTGGTCCGCCTGTTACGCGCGGATGGGCACAGGATTGATTACATCGATACGGGCGGTGGGCTCGGCATTGATTATCACGAGCCCCTCTCGGCCTTTTCTGATTGCCTTGCGCGCTACGCACGAGCCATAACCAATCCCTTGCGAGGCCTAAAAGTGCATCTGCTGCTGGAACCGGGGCGCTCTATCGTGGGGCCGGGGGGCGCGCTGGTGACGTCCGTTATTTATCGAAAGGAAAATGGCGGCAAACAGTTTCTCGTGGTGGATGCAGCCATGAACGATCTGATCCGCCCCGCGCTCTATGGGGCGTATCACGAGATTGTTCCCGTAATTCAGTCCAGCGCCTCCGCCACGGCTAAGCTGGAAACGGTCGACGTGGTCGGTCCGGTTTGCGAGTCTGGCGACTTCTTCGCTCGCGATCGCGAATTGCCCCGTGTCGAAGAGCGCGATTTGCTGGCGATTCTCGATGCGGGAGCTTACGGAATGGCGCTGGCGTCGAACTACAATACGCGTCCACGGCCTCCGGAAATTCTGGTTCGTGGAAAGTCCGTCAAGCTTATAAGACGTCGGGAAACAGTTCACGAACTATATGCCGCGGAATTGTGATAACCAATCTCTGAGGTCTCTGCGCCAGAGCATTATTTCTCTCCCCACTTCAACTTGGTACGCAGCACGTGAAAGAAATCATGATCCGTTCGAAACAAACTTACTCTGTGCTCGGAACGCCGGCAACGGACTCGATCTCCGTCACAAAGATCGAGCCCAGGCTGGCCATCCAGGCTTAGGTAAGCCACTTCTTCCTCGCTGCGCAACACAAGCTCAACCACTGTCGAATCGGGGACAACCAACGGTCGGTGCGTTAGAGAATGCGGTGCCACGGGAGTAATCACAAAAGCATTCACGGTGGGCATTAACACGGGCCCGCCGGCAGAGAGGGAGTAAGCAGTCGATCCCGTAGGCGTGGCCACAATCATTCCGTCGGCCCGGTAGCTGGAGACGAATATTTTATCGACGAACAAGTCGTAGTTATTCAGCCGCGCTATCGCTGTCTTGTTCACGACTGCGTCGTTGAACACCAAATAACTTCCCAGCACCTCTTCACCGCGGAGCAGGTCGCACTGCATGAGCGAACGTTGCTCCACCGCGGCCTCACCCTTGGTGATCGCGTCAAGCATGGAGAAAAGCGAAGATAACGGCACGTCCGTGAGGAAGCCGAGCGAACCGAGGTTTACGCCCAGAAGCGGCACATCGATTGCCGCGGTGGCTCGAGCCGCGGAAAGCAGAGTGCCGTCGCCGCCCAACACGACGACCAGATCCAAAGATCGCGAGGACATCTGCGAGCGCGACACTTCCTCTTGGCCGTTGGAATATTTAGCGGTCTCTGGATCGACGATGACTTCGTAGCCATGCGCTTGCAGCCATGCCAGTAGTTCGGGAACTGTGCGAGCCACTTCCGACCTTGCCGGACGCGATATGATGGCCGCAACTTTGGAGTGGGAGGATGACGACAAGATTGCCATGGTGAACGGGAGAAAGAAAGATTGTACCGAATCCAAGGGAAAAACCCTTAACCGCAAACGCGAAAGATTGTCCCAAACAAAGAGCTAGAAGACACCTCGTAGCAGGAATTCCCTGTTCCCCTCCGTTCCGAGGATAGGAGACTCGATTACCTGGAGGCTCGAACCCCCGAGGTCTTGCAAAGCGTTTTTCACCTTTTCAACCGAGGCCAGTTGAGCGGATTCATCGCGCACGATGCCTCCTTTTCCGACAAATTCCCTTCCCGCTTCAAATTGAGGTTTGACCAGGACAATCACCTGCCGCCCGCTACGCTCGCTTTGCGACTGAGGAAAGACAGCGTTCACTACTGCAGGCAGAACCAGAGTTGCGGAAATAAAGGCCACGTCGATCACGATCAGATCTGCCATCTCACCGATGCCTTCCCTCGTCAGGTAACGGGCATTAGTTTTTTCCAGGAGCCGCACGCGAGGGTCCTGACGCAGCCTGAAATCCATCTGCCCGTAACCCGTGTCTACCGCAATCACACGGCTCGCGCCGTGTTGCAGCAGGCAGTCGGTGAAACCTCCAGTGGAGGCGCCGACATCAACGCCCACCTTGCCCCTTACTTCGACGTCCCAATGTTTCAGCGCTCGCTCCAGCTTCACTCCGCCGCGGCTCACATATTTCAGATCGCCGCCAAGCAAACGAATTTCGGAGTCCGCACCCACCTGCGCGCCGGCTTTGTCGAGTTTCTGATCGTTAACCAACACTTTCCCCGCGATAATCAGAGCCTGAGCTCGCTCGCGTGAGGCCGCGAGTCCACTATC
>DATNKA010000059.1:0-2574 GCA_035603655.1 Candidatus Acidiferrales bacterium
GACCGTATATGGAACACGGTTTGCCGCCTTCAAAATTCAGGGTCATCCCGGCACGCGAAGCGAAGGCCACCAAGCCCAGAAAGCCAAGTCAGCACCGCGTTTCGCGGAGCACGTTGGCATAAAACCACGTGCATTCACACCGTCAGGGCGTGGTTAGAAAGTTAGAAAGAATTGAGGACAGCATGAGGGCGTTGCCGGACACCAGTCCACTTGCAGTCCCATTGCGATGTCCAGTGATGTGTTCTGGGTCAAACAGTGCGTCCCGGCGCTCCGCAAGTCCTTTAGATACGTTTAAGAGACTTTTCGAGTGCCCGCTTTCGCACCAAAACAATTTTGCGCCGTTGTTTCTACGAAGGCTCAGGGCTGAGCGGCCGGTTTTTCGGCTGGCTTGTCAAACAATTTGGGATCGACTGCAGGATTGAACTCTAACGCTGTGTACTCCGCCGTACTTGAATCCTGGCCATCCTGTTTGTTGTGACGCAACATTGGAAGAGTGAGGCCGCTGAGGGGCTTCCAATTGTCCAGGTCAGTCTCGCCCCGCACGGGGCCGCGTTGGCCGATCGTTCTGTAAGTCTCTTTAAGAATGTGCCCGGTTTGCGGGTCGACGAACCAGCGGATCGCAGCGCCGGCTGCGTTTACGTCCACGATACGCGCCTCAACTTCGCCGACCTTCTGGGTTCCGGCGGCGCGGAAAAAAACGTTGGGATCTTTGGAGTGCGAAGCGATGAAGATGGGATCGCGCTTAATCTGTTCGAGGGTTTCAGTTCTGCGGGACTCCGGCCAGGCTTGCACTTGCCCGTTTGGCAGATCGACGAAGGCCATGTCGGGGGTGACGACGATTTTTATGGTTCCGTCGGGAGTCTGCATTTCAGCGTGCAAATGATCGGGGAACACGATGACGCTTTCCATTTGCATTGGCAAGTCACCCTGCGGCGTCTTCTGAGTAAGTGTGATCTTCGCTTTTACACTTTTAATCGCGGCCAGTTTGGCCTCGCCGCCCATCGCTGCTACCACCTTCGCGGCCGAGGCTTTGCCCTCGTCATTCGACGAAGTTGGCATGGAACTCTCTTCCTCTTGCGCTGCCTTTTCCGCGCCGGGTGGCGGAGGAATGGTGATGTCGATTTGCTTCACGGCGCCGAGCGAAGAGAGAGGTTTGTCAAACTCCTTTGTGTTGCCGACAACCAGCACCGCCAACTGGTCGCGGTGGAGGTACTTGGCGGCGACGCGATTCACGTCTGCGGCCGTTACCTTTTGAATCTCGGCAGGATATTTGTCCAGCCAGTCTAGTGGGTATCCATAAAACTCGTACGTCATGCGTTCGGCGAGAACTTTATCCGGTGAGTCGAGGCGGAAGATGAATGCGTTGAGGATGGCGTCTTTGGCCTGCTTAATTTCTTCGTCGGTGATAGGGTGCTTGGCCAAATTGTCTATGTCTTCATCGAGCGCCTGGACGGACTCGATCGTGCTCTGGCTCTTGGTGCCCGCCATGAATTGCAGAACGCCAGGATGGCCGAAACTCGTGCCGATGCCGCCACCTACGTTGTAGGCCAGGCCGCGCTTGGTGCGGATGTCGTTAAAAAGTCGCGATGAAAATCCGCCGCCGAACGCCTCGTTGAACACGGAGATGGCATAATAATCGGGATTATTGCGCGTGGTCCCCAGAGTCACCATGTGGATGCTGCTTTGGTTAACATCGTCTTTCGGGATTAGGTAGTAGCCAGGTTTGGCAGGGTGGAATTGGATCTTGGCTTGAGGTTCATCCTTTCTTGCCGTCGGACCTTTCGGCCATGACTGGAAAGCCGCGCGCAGCTTGGCTTCCATGGCTGCGGAGTCGAAGGCGCCGCTTATCCCGAGGATGATGTGATCAGGATGAACGTAGGCTTTGTGCCAGTCGAGCAAATCCTGGCGGGTGATGGCTGCGATGGTGGAATACTCCGGCTCGCGCGCATAGGGATTGTCGGCACCGTAGGCCAGTTTAGCGGATTCGCGCGCAGCAACTGCTCCGATCTCATCATTGCGTCTCGAGATGCTGTCTTCGGCCTGCTTCTGTGCCAGGTCGAGCTTGTCGGCACGGAATTCGGGATTCTGCAACAAGTCGGCGAAGACTTTGAAAACATCGTCGAAATCGCCCTTCAGACACGACAAGCTGATGGTGGTCGAGTCCGGGCCGCCGCCGGTTTCTACTTTAGCGGCGCGCACCTCCAGGAAATCATCGAGCTGGTCTCCGGTTTGCGTCTTAGTTCCGCTAGTGCGCCAGACTTCTCCCAAGATGCCAACCAGCCCAACTTTGGCAGCAGGCTCGCTGCTTGAGCCGCCGCGGATGCGTGCCGTGCCGCTGATCAGCGGAAGTTCATGATCTTCCTGCAGGAAAATCACCATGCCGTTAGAAAGTTGAATGCGCTTGGGTTGCGGGGGATGAAATGCGGGCAGAGTAGGGACCGGGATTTGCTGCCAATTCGTTTCCTGCGATTTCGCCCTCGCGACCACGATGAATGTCATCGTGGTGACGAGCAGGATCGACCAAAAGAATCTTCGCTTCGTTGTTATGGTTATTGTTGGTGTCATTTTCATTGC
>DATNKA010000060.1:0-10421 GCA_035603655.1 Candidatus Acidiferrales bacterium
GAACGAGAATCGACCGCAGGAGGCGAAAGATAATTTCGCCCAACTGCTCGCGCAGGATCCAAACAACGCCGAGGGCCACTTCGGGCTCGGCCTCGCGCTGGCCGCTGAAGATAATCATCAGGCTGCCATCGAGGAATACAAAAGCGCCGCCCGCATCGATCCCCAATCCGCTGGCGTCAATTACAACCTTGGTCTCTCCTACGCCAAACTAAATCAGACCGACGATGCCATCGCCGCGTACCTCAAAGAGCGGCAGCAAAGCGGCGACGATTACGAACTGGAAGCCGCGCTGGCCTCCGCCTACCAAGTCAAGGGCTTAACGCAACAAGCTCAGGAAGCAAAAAACCAAGCGTCGCGGCTGAAAGGTACCGGACAGTGAACAGACTCGCATCGATATCAGTTGTCGCTTGCCGCAGCTAGCTCTTCAAGTCCCCTACCGCCCGCCAAGCCTGGTTGATGGCTTCGTCGGTATAGGCGTATGCGCCGGCGTCGGCGTTGGCGATTGCGATTCGACCGTAAGTTTTTCGCGCTACCTCGCACGGAACCTCGCCGCCGTCCAGCCAGAAGGAATCCCACAGCGAGTTGTATTCGTAAGCGTAACCGTGCGGCCAGCGGTTCACCGTGATGGCGGCGATGTCACGCGCGGGATCGAAGCCTCCCGCCCCTAGCGTGCGGGCAAGCTGGTCGCGGATCTTACGTTCCATGGTTTCAAATGTGGTGTTGAACAATTCCATGCGGCCTGCGGTGTGCTGGTCGCGAGCGGGCTTTCCCGGTTTACACGGAGTCTTCACCATGTGAACCACGATTGGCTCCTCGGGTTTGCGGGCACATTCATAGCCGCCAAGGCTCACTGCCAGATCAAGGGCCACGCGGGTGTGATAACTGCCCGGAGCATAGATCGCATTCGTGTTCAACTTCTGAAATGATGTCCAGTTGTGCAGCGCCACGTTGCTATAGAGCAAGGGAACTTTCTGCGCCGAGGCCAGAGCGTCCCTTTGCTTTTGCGGGAGTTCTTCGCAGATGTAGGGGATCACAACGTGCCAGCATGCCAGAATGCAATTCTTCGCCTTCGCCGTGTACACCTTGCCTCCACGCGCGTAAGCCACTTCAACTTCTTTGGCTGTGGCAGCATCCCCCACATGTTTCACGCGGACCGCAGTGCTGTTGAGCCGAATCTTCACGGGCGAGGCCGCCGAGTCGAGCTTGGAATATTTTGCCTTCGCGAGGATGACGTCTGTAGCGGAGTTTCCCGCAATCACATCCGGAATCAATTTACGCACGAGCAGCCGCGCGATGGTGGCATTGCCATCAGGGAAGTGAAAAAAATATTTCTCTGCCTCTTCATTTGGAATCGCGTCGCGATTCATGCCTCTGCCGGGCGCGGTATCGAGTTTCATGCCATCGAATCCGGGGAGACCCTCGCCCCATGCATCTTGCGCGGAAATGGCGTCAATCCCTAAACCGAATGTGGGATGCAGCACGGGCTGGTAGAGCTTCACCACGTCCGCATGAACTTTGACCGCCTCCCTGAGAAAACTGGCATAGCTCATTCGCGCCAGCTTTGCTTTCTTCTCCGTAGAACTTAGGCCGGGCAGGTAGTCGGTGGGCTCGTAATGCAGGCGTTCCAGATCGCTTTTGGCCGGTGCGGCAAGCGGCGCTTCCGCTAGAAAGCGCTTCCACGTCTCTCGATCAGCCGCCGCTACGTAGTCCTTTTCGCCGCCTTTCAACGAGGGCGGACCGAGCGCCAGCCGGTCTACGCCGAAGGTCTCTTTATCGAAGAAGATTTTCGAATTGAGACCGAGCGAATGATACAGATTCGCATCGTGATATTGGGGATAAGAAGCGACATCGATGCCCAGCTCTTCGATCAGGCCACGGGCTTCTTTGCTGTAAGGCGCCGGACTCTCGATCGAATACGTACCGCCGTAGCCTAGGCGAAACGCGTTGCCCACGCGAAACTCATTGCGCTTGGCGTGGCCGCCGAAGTCGTCGTGGTTATCGAGGATCAGGATGCGGACGCCCGCGCCCGCAGACTTGCGATAGAAATGCGCGGCGGAGAGGCCGCTGATGCCGCCGCCTACGATGATGAGGTCGTAGGTTTCACCGGTGTCTTGCGGCGGGCCTGCGGAGTCCCAGAAAGTGCCATCGCGCAACGAGTGCGCAGCATCGAACGAGCCGGGATGACTGCCGCGCAATCCTGTGAGTGCAGGGGGATAGTATGCGGGCGACTTCTCCGGATCTAAGTCATCCCCGGCGAAAACATGCCGGGGCATCAAGGCAGCGCCGGCGGTGACGGCCACGCCATTAAGGAAATCACGGCGCGAGATGTTGCGCTTCATACCGAGTTCGCGGTCGGTTTGGTCGCTCATCTTTGTCTGAGTCTGAGTCTGAGTCTGAGTCTGATCGGGGCCCCCGAATTTAGCCCTCGGCTTTCTTGACGGCCAGTTCTGCACCCTGGAATCCGATGCGGCTGTGGGTTCCGTCGCAGAATGGTTTGTTCACAGAGCCGCCGCAGCGGCACAGAGAAAACGCGGGCTTGCCGGTGAGATCGTACGGGGTGCCATTCACGTCGACGAGTTCTACGGAGCCTTCGGGCGCTTCGACGCGGTAAGGACCATTGGGACGGACAGTGATTTTAATTTGAGCCATAGCTTGATTCCTCCAACCTTACGAGATTCTAGTAAGGATACAAGATACCACCAAGATGGAAGCGCTGTCGCGAGGCGATGTCGCGAGGCGAAGCTGAGCAGGTACCTCTGGGTCTGAAGGTCTGACTGGTAGGGGACTGCCAGGAGCGGAACCGGAAGCCGCGCGCCACCCAATAGCGGAGAGCAAAACTAGATCGGCAGCTCCTGGGTAGTTGGGAAGTGATGTTGTTCGCGGCCGACTTTGCCGTCATACATGGTCGTCATCTTGAACAGTTCGAGGCGGCCGTCGGAGGCGAGGAAGCGGCACTGATCGCGCAAAGCTTGCATTTCAGCGGAGGCTAGCGGTTGGAAATTCACAGCGACTCTCAGATTCTGATCGAGGACTGGCATGCTGTCTACCCCGCTGATCGTGGTGGCTACTGGCAGGCTCATGGCATAGCGGAGTCCTTGTTCAGGAGTGACTGCGCCGTGGCGTACAAGTTCGCCGCTGCCTCCCAGACTTTTCATGCCAAGGGCAGCGATACCGCGACCGGTGGCCTCAGGCAGGACGTGAGTTTCGAAACTGCGGAAGGTAGCGTCGCAACAGTTGAGCGGCATTTGTACGGTATCGAAGGGAAAATCGTGAGACAGCATCTTCAAGTGGATCTCGGGATCTTTGTGGCCGGTGAATCCAACAAAGCGAACCTTACCTTGTTGCTTCGCGGCCAGCAGGGCTTCGGCAGCGCCGTTGGGAGCGAAGATTAAGTCGGGATCGTTATCGTAAACCACTTCGTGGATCTGCCAGAGGTCGAGATGATCGGTCTGCAGGCGGCGAAGAGACTCCTCGAGCATTCGCATGGCGATTTTTTTGTCGCGGCCGTGGGTGCATACCTTTGTCATCACGAAAGCCTGATCCCGCTTTCCTCTTAGCGCCTTGCCTAGACGCTCTTCGCTGAGGCCGTCGTGGTACTCCCAGGCGTTGTCGAAGAAAGTCACGCCGTGATCGAAGGCCTTGGCCACAATTTCGTTCGCGGCCTGATCCGTTTCGGCGGAGCCGAGATGATAGCCGCCGAGGCCCATAGCAGAAACCTGGGCACCAGTGCGCCCGAGCGGCTTCTTCGGCACTTGTCCATCTGGAACCTGTTGCGATTGAGCGGGCTGTGGCTGTGCCATGCTGCCTCCTGCAATGAGAGGCGCCGCGCCCAGGACGGCGGCTCCTTTGATAAATCTGCGGCGATTCCATTCAAAGTTCGAAGCCACGACGTTCTCCTAAAGCGGTGCTGTCTAGAATTTTCTTTCCGGAAACGGGTGCCCTGTGTTCTGCGTGACTCCCAGCATGTCCTGGACTTCGGACTGTTGTGTATCGAGCGGAAATCCGTGGGCGAGACGCGCCTCCGGGTTGTCGAACTTCAGCGACAGCTTGTAGAGTTCGAACCTGCCGTCGGCGGCATCCTGTTTGCAGCGGTCACGGAGTTCGTTCATTTCCGATTCCGTCATAGGTGTGAAGTTCTGGGCGATGCGCAGGTTCTGGTGGAGTACCTCCAGGCTGTCGATGCCGGTAATCGTGGTGCTGACTGGCAGGCTCATGGCATATCGCAGAGCTTCTTCGGCGGTGATTGCGCCCTGCTTGATGGCTTCGCCGTGTCCGTTTAACGGCTTCATTCCGAGAACCGCGAGGCCACGTTTGTTGAGCTCGGGGAGCACCTGCTTTTCGAAGCTGCGAAAACTAGAGTCGAAGGCGTTCAGGGGCATCTGCACTGCATCGAAAGGAAATCCGGTGTTTAACATTGCGAGATGAACCTTGGGATTCTGGTGACCGGTGAATCCGAGGAAACGCACTTTGCCATCTTTCTTGGCTTTTTCCAGGGCTTCGGCTGCGCCGTTTTTACGGATGAAGAGTTCGGCGTCGTTATCGAAAGCCATTCCGTGAACTTGCCAGAGGTCGAGATGATCGGTCTGCAGACGGCGCAGTGATTCTTCCAGCATCTGCAAAGCGAGGCTGGCATCACGGCCGTGGGGGCAAGTTTTCGTCATTAAGAAAACTTTGTCTCGGCGGCCCTTCAGGCCAGCGCCCATCCAAATTTCGGTTTTGCCGCGGCGATATTCCCAGCAATTGTCGTAGAAGGTGATTCCGCCGTCGACGGCCTGGTGGATAATTTCGACCGCAGCTCTTGCATCCGGGGCGTCCCCGAGGTGATGGCCTCCAAAGCCGAGAGCGGAAATTCTGACGTCAGAGTTACCGAACTTTCGTAGGGGGATAGTTCCGCTAGAGGTTGGTGGCATGGATTTTACCTGGAAGAATCATTCCTCCGAACTAGCTCCGGATGGCCTTGAGATGCAACCGTGGAGAGGCTGGTTGCGGTAAAACCAGGAATGACGAGCTCCGAAGGCTCTTGACGGCTAAGCAAAGTCAAAGGCAGCGGGCAGAGCGCCTGCTCCACAGCGGGATGGTCTCAGGCTGCCAGAGAGTCGGACTGGAGCAGGCTGCGGTAGAGGTCGAGGTAGTCGTCGATCATGCGTTTGGCGGTGAAGCGTTCCCGGGCGCGCGCAAAGGCGCGATCGGCATAGGCGTGGCGCAAGGGGCGGTCGGAATCGAGCTGGGCAAGAATTGCAGCCAGGCTGCTCGCGCTGTTGGTGCGGAAGTAGAGTGCGGCGTCGCCCCAGACTTCGCGGAAGCTTGGGATATCGTTGGCGACGATGGCGCAGCGGGAGAAAGCGGCGTCTAGCGCGGCCATGCCGAGCGGCTCGTAACGCGGAGTGGCGGCATAGACAGCGGCACGGCTGTAGAGCGCGCGCAGTTGCGACTCAGTCTGAGGGCCGCGGATGGCAACTGTGGCCTGGCTGGTGGAGACTTTCACGTCCGCGCGGATGGGAATGCGCGGGACCGGCACGGTTTGCTCGGCGCCTACGATGCATATCGGGAACGGATGGCTATGTTGAGTAAGCAGGAAGACTTGTTTGCCCGCATCCACCAGCCGGCCGACGGAAAGGACGGAATCGTCTTTACTGATGTAGGGATTGAAGAAGATGGGATTACGTCCGGGATAGATTATGGCGGCGCGACGCGGGCGGCTGTAGGTGGAGATAATGCTGTTAAGCATACAGGCCGACGGCGCGACTACAGCGTCGGCGGCAGCGATGCCGCAAATGATGGTATCGCGATACCATTTCAGCCAGCGCGTGGGTTGAGGAGTGCAACCTTGCACCGCCTGCGCCCAACTGATTAGGTCCCCGTGAGCCATCACTACGCGGGGGACGTCGACCGGAAGATTGCCGTGGCAGAACTGGTGGAGCTGAAGCAGATCGGGGTGAACTTCGCGGACCAAGCTTGCCAGAAATTCGGAGGATTCGGAGAGGTCTTGCGGAGCTTCGTCCATCCACTCCAGGCGGAAAGCCGTGGGACGATATTCGAGGCCGTGAAGGTGATCCATCCAGGAAGTTTGATCGGGGAGAGGGATCTCGCCGAAAGTGACGAGCGTGACTCGCACGCCGCGCGTAACCAGCCCCGTAACCAATTCGCGAGCGTAGGTCCAGGAGCCGGACAGGGTATCGGCTGTGACCAGAACGTGCAAGAAGTCCTCCGGGAGCTGCAGGATGCTGCGGTGGGTGCAGGATCCGGCGCTGCGCTGCCCCATTTTAGTGCAGAAAGCGGCTAAGCAGGAAACACTTTCTGGGCGGCGATCTCGCCGTTGTGAATGCTCGGCGCAACTTTCTCGGGGCAGGCGGATGCAGCCATAGTAAGAAGCCGCCAGTTCGCGCCCAGCCTCAAGCTCATTTCGCGGGCCAGGTGGTCGACGGCTCGTATTTTTGCGGCGCAGGACCGGGCACTCCGGGGACGGACATGGCCAGTTCGCAGAGAGCAGCATGGACGTGAGGCTTTCACGCATTTCGCTGCGAAACTGTTGCTCGACTGCGCCCCGAGCCTGAGTCTCTTCCCGCTTGCGCCGGTGTGGTGCGGAACGGACTTCGCCCACTAACCGCTCCATGCCACTAATTGCGAAGTTGCGGTAGAGGGGAAACGCTGTGCCCAGATGCTCGAGCACCGGGTCGCTTTCGCCCGGTTCGTTTTCCAGGAGGAATTGATCGATGACGACTGCCGAATATGCCTGTTCGCGCAGTAAATTGTCAGCCCAATAAGTTTCCATGCCGGTGGAATCTTATAGAGTGGCTGCGCACTCTAGGCCGCGTGCCGAGGGTGTTATGGGTAAGATCAGGCTACATCTGACAGCACGCGGGCATCCACGTCCGCAGCCGTTGAAAGGACGGCAGTTATGAAATCGAAAGGTTTGTGCCTCCCAGCAGCGAACCTCGCACCGGACCGAATTTGAATTCACAATCGGATGTGACTTTCTTTAAGCGTTCGCCGCGTAGTCCTTTAGCTTGCGGTAGAGAGTGGTTTTTCCGATGCCGAGCAGGCGCGCGGCCTGCAGCTTGTCACCATTCAGCTCCGCGATAGCGCTGAGAATCGTATGCTTTTCTAATTCCGCAATCGTGACGATTTTGTGGTGACCGTTTCCATTACCATTGCCGGGCGTGACTATCGCCGTGCTGGCTATCGCTGGCGGCAGGTCAAGAACATGAATGAGGGGGCCGCTAGTGAAGGCACATGTGCGTTCCAGACAGTTTTCGAGTTCGCGAACGTTGCCTGGCCAGTCATACGCCAACATGACTTTGATGGCTTCGTCGCTGAGAATCTTTTCCTGAGCCGAAGCCCGCGAGGCGCGTTCCATGAAGTGGGCGGTCAGGAGAGGGATATCCTCACGACGCTCGCGCAGGGGTGGGATGCGAAGGCTAAGAACGTTGAGGCGAAAATAAAGGTCACGCCGGAAGGCACCTTCGGTGACAGCCTGCTCCAGATCGCGGTTGGTGGCAGCCAGGATACGAACGTTAATGGGGATGCGGCGAGTGCTTCCCACGGGACGGATTTCCTTTTCCTGAATGGCGCGCAGAAGTTTGGATTGAAGGTCGACGGGAAGCTCGCCGACTTCGTCGAGGAATACGGTTCCGCCTTCGGCGATGGCCAGCAGTCCGTCTTTGGCTTGGTTGGCACCGGTAAACGCTCCACGGACATACCCGAACAGCTCGCTTTCAATCAGCGTGGGAGCAAGCGAGCCGCAGTCGACGGGAATGAAAGGCTTGTCGCGAAAAGGTCCGGAGTAATGGATGGAACGCGCGACCATTTCTTTTCCCGTACCGCTTTCACCAAGAATCAGTACGGGATGTGCGCTGTTGGCGGCTTTGGAAATGATGCGGTAAAGCTTCTCCATCTCTGGAGCGCGGCCGACGAGGCCTCCAAACCCCTGCTTGGATTTGAGCTTTTCGCGCAGTATCCGATTTTCGGTCTTCAGCTTGAGGTGGTCGGAGACACGATCCAGCAACAGTTTGAGTGCGTCAATGCTGAAAGGCTTGGTGACGTATTCATACGCGCCATGCTTCATGGCTTGGACCGCGGACTGAACCGTTCCATATCCGGTCACGACGATGACAAGCGCCTCGGGACGCTGGGATTTAATCTGCCGGAGAACCTCGAGGCCCCCCGCCCCAGGAAGTCGGAGATCGAGCAGCACGGCATCAATGCTTTGAGTTTGCAACAGACGATAGGCATCTTCGGCAGAATCGGCGACATGCGCCACGAACCCGAGTGAGCGCGCGACTTCGCGACAGGCTTCCCGAATGGAACGTTCATCATCGACGATTAGGAGGTTGAGAAAATTGGCAGCCATACTCTGAGGCAGGGCGATCATGGGACTAACAGCGGCTGACGTCATAAGTGTGATTCCCTCTTGAATTCCTGAAATGTTGTACGGGACGTATCTGGACGTATCTGGACGTATCTGAATGTGGAATGACGACGTCCGGAAATGCGGGGGCGGGGCCTACCCTCTCGGGGCCGGGAATATTTTGAAACTGACCGTTGGTGGTCTTAACGACAAGGCCACCGCCGTTGGGCAAGACGCCGCGAGCGTTGAGAACGAGGTTGAGGAAAATTTGCTGTGCCTGGGCCTGATCGATCGTGACCGGACCCAGATCCGGATCAAGGCTGAGTTCGAGCACGATGTTTTCGCCGATAAGGCGAGTCAGCAGATCTTGTAAGGCCTGAACGATCTGATTCAAGCACAAGGCGCGGACCGGGGAGGCTTGCGGACGGGCGAAGACCAGCAGTTGCTGCACCAGGCCAGAGGCTTGCATCGTGGCCGAGCGAATTTCATCCACATAACGGCGCCGTCGGTCGCATGAATCCAGACTAGTGAGTAGAAGATCGCAATACAGCATGACGCCGGACTGGAAGTTGTTGAAGTCATGCACTATGCCTCCTGCCAGCCGACCCACGGCCTCCCCTGTTTGAGCCTGTAGCAAGCCTTCTTCGTGGGGAGAGCTATGGCGGTCGGGTTCGGCGATCAGTAATGCGTGGTTGGGTTCCTCTCCGGATCCCGGCAATCGCCAAGCCATCCAGTTGGTCACTGCGCGCCCGCCTTGGCCGTTTTTTGCGGTTTTTCTTCCTGCTAGGCGGATAGTGTCACAGGTGCAATCGAGCAGATTATGGAGAAGCGATTCGGTAGCTTCGCGGTCGTCGGGTGCTACCAAATCGGTGAGCCGTAAGGCGCGCTGATCGGCGAGGCCAGCCTGCAGAGCATGCGCGAAAGCAGAATTCATCTCAATGATCTCTCCCTGCGGATTGCAGCGGGCAGCGGGAAGTGGAGCGTTTTCGAAGATGGAACGGAAGCCCGTTCTGACGTTCTCCGCAGCGGTAGGTCCTATCCAGGGAAATGGAGTGGCGGTGTTCAGACTGATACTCTGCAGTGGGAGAGGTAGGAAAGAAACTCCAAGATGGTCTCCCGAAATGGGACCCGCACATCGCGTTTGCGGTTTGCCAGCTACCATCCCGAATCCCACTATAGGAAGCCCAATCTGACACGCGAAGGGCAGACGTCACACCGATCTGGAACAAGCCTGTGGAAAACGTCGGCAATAGCTTTTGATTGTTGGGGTTAGGGGAAATCAATTAAAGATGGAGAACGCTTGGGAAGCCGCGGGACGCTATTTATTGGCAGTAGTATCGGAATCCTGCCGATTGGGCACGGAGTTTGGCGAGTTAAATGTAACCGGGGACGTGAGCCGGAAGGTTAGGCGGCGTCCTTTTCGTATTCCGAGGGCGCTCGATCGCCTGCCTGCCCCCCTGTCTGTAGATGACCCGTTCGACGACCCTTTGGGCTGGAGGGTATCTTTGGCGAACAGGGTCGAAGTTTGAAGATCAAGGACTTTCCCTCCAACCGTAATGCTGTTCAGAGTGAGCCGGACATAGCTTGCATCGGGGCCTCGGTCGGGGCCGGACGTTCGCGGGTCCGCCGAAGGTGGCGCAGACTCGACGCGACCGCGGACGAGAATGCCGCGATCAATCACCGTCTCTCCGTCAATGGTAAGAGGCTCGGCTACTGATGCGTTGAAAGTATCCCCCGTCCGCACATTGGAGACGGCTAGCGAATCCTTCAACCAAACCGTGATAAGCGTTCCCGGCGGTAGACTGTGCGATCGGAGTGCCGCCGGAAAGGGCTTACGGTTTCCCGAGCTGCCGTCCGATGGAACCGCCGGGTGCGCGCTGTTGTCCATCGTACGGACAGGATTTTGGTGGAATGGAAGGTTTTGCTCAGTGGCAGGTGAGTTCGCTTCCGCCTCCGGAGAGTGGACAGCACTCTGGCGAGCGCATCCTTCGGCGATGCTCAATACCGAGCACAACACCAGCCAAGCTAATTTGGATTGCGGGAGAACTCTAGGTCGCGCCATGCTAAATGCGGT
>DATNKA010000061.1:0-4912 GCA_035603655.1 Candidatus Acidiferrales bacterium
GCTGTGGAGTGTCGATTCAGTCGAGAAGCTCAATCAGAGTGCCGCGATATCCTGGAAAGCGGGCGCGAGGAAATCTATTTTTCAGCCGCGACTGGCTGGGAGATAAGCATCAAGGCCAGGCTGGGTAAGCTGCATCTTCCGGGGCCGCCCGCGCAGGTCATGCCAGAATTCATGGCGAAGCAGGGACTGCGCCCGCTACCCTTACCAATTTGCATGCGGTCAAGGTTTACGATCTCCCGCTGGCACCATAATGATCCCTTTGATCGCCTCATTATTGCTCAGGCGATATTGCTCAGGCGATCTCGGAAGAGATGGCAGTGCTGACCGCGGACAGCGAATTTCCGTAGGCATCCCCTCAAGCTGTTCTGCGGCAGGTGAGACAGGGCGCGATGAATCGCGCCCGACAAGACCGTTCCTCTTTTCCCCAAAAGCTGCCTATACTCCGACAGGTTGTTTGCTATCTACCGGCACCGGAGTGAGCCAGCCGTGGCGATCGTCTTTTTCGCCACGCACGATGGCGTAGAACTCTTTCTGGATCGCCTTCGTGATCGGGCCGACCAACCCCTTGCCGACTTTGATCTTGTCAACGGAACGGATCGGCGTAACCTCGGCGGCTGTGCCGGTAAAGAATGCTTCGTCGGCAATGTAGAGCATTTCACGCGGAATCATCTGCTCGACGATGGGAATGTTCAGGTCGCGCGCGATCTGCAACACGGAATCGCGGGTGATGCCTGGGAGCACGGAGTTGCCCAGCGGCGCGGTGATCAGTTTGTCACGATGAGCGAGGAACACGTTCTCGCCCGAGCCTTCGCTGACATAGCCGTTCACGTCGAGGGCAATTCCTTCGGCGTAGCCATTGACGATGGCTTCCATCTTGATGAGCTGCGAGTTCATGTAATTGGCGCCCGCCTTGGCCATCGCCGGCAAGGTGTTCGGAGCAAGACGCGTCCAGGAGGAGACGCAGGCGTCGCAACCTTCGCTCTCTCCGCCCAGATATTTTCCCCAGGGATAGTTGATGATGTAAACCTCAGTCGGCGAGTTGAACGGATTCACCCCTGCCTCGCCGTAGCCGCGGAGGATGATGGGCCGCACATAGCACGGCCACGCGCCGTTACTGCCAACCGTTTCGAGCATAGCTTTCACCAGTTGGTCGCGACTGTAATCCACGTCGATGCGATAGACCTTGGCCGAATCAAGCAGGCGCTGGATGTGTTCATTGGCGCGGAAAATCGCGGGACGCGACTTCGGGTTGTAGCAGCGGATTCCCTCGAACACCGAGGAGCCATAGTGGATCACGTGAGACATCACGTGAATCGTCGCTTCATCCCAGGGAATGAGCTTGCCATTGTGCCAGATATTTTCCGACTTCTCGATTGCCATGCCGACTCCTTCAGCTGCGATCTTCGTAACGAGGCTGAATCCGTCCTCTGGCACTGCGGGGAGCGAGGCGAGAAAACCCAACCAGCGTTACAGAACATTATAGCCGAGCCGAAGTGGAACCAACCCGTCCCGCAACATGAACGTGGGGACACCATAGCCAGAATGTTCGGACAGAAAGAAAAATGTGAAGACCGCCGTCCTCGGCTGCCCGGCGGCTCAAGAGTCAGCGGCCCACTTGAGCCCTATCGAATTCCGATGCCTACCAGACCGTATCGAACCCCTTTGACTGCCGAATCCGCGCATCCGCGGTTACCAGTGGCAGCCCTCGACCATGGTCGTCGAAGCGATCAGGCGGTCGGCCGGATCTCTGGCAAACGGTTCGGGCAGCAGTACGGCTAGAGCCGCGACTACCGCCGTCACCGGCTTGAGAATGACCCCGCCACAGTCTCGCGCACAAACGACTCCACGCTCCCTGCCACCAGCCAGGGTGCGCCGCTGATGCGCCAGCCACCCGATCTCCCACGGAGTGATGGTCGCGACCGCGATTCCCGTTCCTTGTCGCGCGTCGCGGATGGCTTCGTGGGCCCGCCTCGGCAGTCGCTTCGAATCGCTTGCCATCCACAGAAGGGCGTGAGTGTCGCGCAGAATCACTGCTTACCCTTCACCTGGTCTCCCAATTTTCCAATGGAGTGATCGGTCCCACGATATCTCCGACAATCTCTACTTTGCCGGCCATTTGGCCGAAGATTTCGTCGGCCTGCCTTTCGGTTGGGACCAGCCTGACGACGGGTTTGCCGTGCTGGGTGATCAGCGCAGGCTCACCGCTTTGCAATACCTGGTCCATCATGGCCAGGCAGTGCGCTCTGAACTCACCGGCGAGGATCTGCTTCATAACATGGTCATATGATTTTGACTATGCGGAATGCAAAGAGACTTTAGAGTGAAGTTGAACAGCGAGAGCGCCTGTCCCTACCCGAGTCGATGTGCTCAGGAGTCTCGGTTGCCCTTAGAATCTTGCCATGGACCATCACACCCTGGCCGCGGTCAGCATCGCCGGGACTTGCCTGGATGTAATCGGGAGTCTCTACCTTGCCTACGATTTGTTGGGCGGACAGCACGGTCCCCTGCGATTGCTCACTCGGGCGATGACGTACTCGATTGTGTTCGCAGTCGGCTATGGGCTTGGCCTGGGGTGGTTTTTTGGCCTGGCTTCGGGCGTGACAAGCGGGGTCACGATCGCGATCGAGCTCAATCGCGCGGCTCGGGGGCTGGACCACTATTCTCTGTGGTGGGAAGGATGGTTCAGCGCGATACGGGGAATTGCCTTCGGCGCATGCCTCTGGCGTAATCTGGGTTTGGAGTTTGCCGCCGCGTTCGCCGTCCTGATTACGCTGGGACAAATCTTTGCATATTCTCGCGGCATTCGTCCGGCGATGGACTACGCGGCGACCGGCAGGCCGCGGATCACGCGACGCCACGCTTGGGCGATCCTGGTGCGAACGGTTGGCTACACTGCGACGGCGCTTCTCTGCAGCGCTCTGGTGCGGCATGTTGATCACGCGTGGGCGTTTGCGATTCGCGTAGGCTTGGTGATCGGGGTTGTGACCGGAATCGGCGGAGCAGTTGTTCCGCTGATCGAATACTTCGCCGACCATCTGCCAGAGCGACGACTGGGAGCGTTTGGCATTGTGCTCATTCTGTGCGGATTTGCGCTGCAATCGTTTCAGTACTGGGTAGTGGTGCTGGATGTGCGGGTGACGTAGACGCGGAGCATCCGGAGAGAGAACATTGTATACGGAGGCCAGGCGGCTTGCGGCTGGGTAACTTGTGGAAGACATCCGAAACTTCCGTACGACTCGTAAGTCTAATGAGTGAAGGCGAGTTGCGTGGGACCTCGGGAGGAATTATGTCAAAAGCTTCGGTGCGGGTGGTGGCGATGATGTTGACGGTGCTGGCGGGCGCGGTGGCTTGCCGGGCGGGGAATGGAGCGAGCGCAGCGGTGCCGGTTCCATTGGCGAATGAGATGAAGGCGACCGCGCCGGGGAAGGAGACGGCGGTGGTGGCGGGCGGATGTTTCTGGGGAATCCAGGCGGTGTTTCAGCATGTGAAGGGCGTGGTGAGCGCGACTTCGGGATACTCGGGCGGAACCGTGAAGAATCCGGATTATGGGGCGGTGAGCAGCGGCGAGACTGGCCACGCGGAGAGTGTGCAGATTGTTTACGATCCGTCGCAGGTAACTTATGGAGAATTGCTGCGGGTGTTTTTCTCGGTGGCGCTCGATCCCACGGAAGTGAACCGGCAGGGGCCGGACGAAGGGACGCAGTATCGGTCGCTGATTTTTTACGGGAATGATGAACAGAAACATATTGCCGAGGCTTACATTGCGCAGTTGAATCAAGCCAAAATTTTTTCGAAGGCAATTGCAACGCAGGTGGTACCGCTGAAGGCGTTTTATCCGGCGGAGGGATATCACCAGAATTATGCGACGGTACATCCCAATGATCCTTACATTGTTTATAACGATGCGCCCAAGGTGGCGAATTTGCGCAAGGAATTTCCGGATTTGTACAGCGGGAAGTAGATCCGCGGAAAGTCTTTAGCGGGCTGGATGGCACAGGAGTGGAGGAGCTATGTTTGAATCCGATGGCGGTGGCAGGGAAGTGAATTTGGGGCGGCGCCTATTTTTGTCGGGGCTGGGCGCGGCACTGGGAGGCGCGGCTTTGTTTTCGCTGCGCCGGCCGCATGTGATCGCGGAGGCCGCGAAGACGGAGCCGGCAGAAGTGACAGTGGTGCAATTCTCCGACTCAGGCAAGCGTCTGGCGAAGATGAAGGTCGCGCGGGTGGTGAAGACGGAACAGGAGTGGAGGAAGCAGTTGCCGTCGGGAGTATTTGAGATTACGCGACACGCGGATACGGAACTGGCGTACAGCGGCAAACTTTTGAATGTGCATGACCGCGGGATTTTCCGCTGCATCTGCTGTGACAACGCGCTGTTCAGTTCCTCGACGAAGTTTGATTCGGGAACTGGTTGGCCGAGTTTCTGGGAGCCCATTGCCAAAGAAAATGTGCGGGAGATTTCCGACAGCAGCATCGGAATGGTGCGGACCGCGGTTTCTTGCGTCGAGTGTGACGCGCACCTGGGTCACGTGTTCGACGATGGCCCGAAGCCGACCGGGCTGCGATACTGCATGAATTCGGCGTCGCTGCGATTTGCGAAAGCAGTCTAGAGCGACCCTGGCCTTGAGTGCATGACCTCAAGCTTGCCCGTCTTTCGGGAGTCGAGTCCTACGGAGGATGGTCTTTAACCACAGCACGCAACTGGGCAAATGCGGTGGAACGAACCGAAGCGAACGCGCGCCAGCTCGAGCAGACAATACAGAAGTGATCCTGACAAACAAGTGGAGAGACAGGCATCTGCCCGTCTCTCCACTCTTGTTTGTTCGAACCCGTGCCAGGGGACTGAGTTTGCTTCTGATTTGATCGGGGCAGCGGCCGGTTTCGCGGCTTGATGGGCTTGGAGTTGGTTTGCGCT
>DATNKA010000062.1:0-2241 GCA_035603655.1 Candidatus Acidiferrales bacterium
GGTTCCACTGCCCAGAAGTTGAGCGCGCAGCTTGGCGTCGGGCGCACTCGCAGCCTTGAAGCGGTAGAGCCCGCGCAGCACGCCTTCGCGGACGTTGCCATCCTTCGGCATCTCGGGCATGGGCAGGGGCTCGTTGGTGACAGTGAGGTAATAGAAAATCGATTCCTGATCTACGTACATGCGCCTGATGCCATCCTGAATAATGATGGCAATCTCATAGGCGAACGCCGGATCGTAAGCAATCAAGTTCGGAACCGGCAACGCGAGCACGTGGCTGTGGCCGTCTTGATGCTGCAGGCCCTCGCCGGCCAGTGTGGTTCGTCCCGCGGTGCCGCCGACCAGAAATCCGCGGCAGCGCATGTCGGCTGCCGCCCAGATCAAGTCACCGATCCTCTGGAAACCGAACATCGAGTAATAAATAAAGAAGGGAATGGTGTTGATGCCATGATTGGCATAGGCCGTGCCCGCCGCGATGAAGGAGCACATCGACCCGGCTTCGGTAATTCCTTCCTCTAGAATCTGTCCGTTCTTCGCTTCCTTGTAATAAAGAAGTGTATCCATATCAACCGGCTCGTAGAGCTGGCCCACGCTGGAGTAGATTCCGACCTGGCGGAATAACGCCTCCATACCAAAGGTTCGAGCTTCGTCGGGGATGATGGGAACGATGAGTTTGCCGAGCTCCGGATCGCGCAGAAGCTTCGCCAGCAGCCGCACGAAAACCATGGTGGTGGAGGCTTCCCGTCCGTCCGTGCCTTTGTAGAATTCCTCAAAGTAGGATTCCGGAAACGGTTTCAGGGGGGTGGCACGCACCGTGCGCTTCGGCATGTATCCGCCGAGTTGCTGACGCCGCGCCTGCATGTACTTGATTTCGGCGCTGTCATCGGAAGGCCGGTAGAAGGGAGCGTTGTGCAGTTCATCGTCCGGAACCGGAATGCCAAAACGCGAACGGAACATTTCCAGTTCTTCTTCATTCAGCTTTTTTTGCTGGTGGGTGATGTTCTTGCCTTCGCCCGCTTCACCCAGCCCATAGCCCTTGATGGTCTTTGCCAGAATGATGGTGGGGGCGCCCTTGTGATCGACGGCGGCGCGATAGGCAGCGTGCACCTTGATGGGATCGTGTCCGCCCAGGCGCATCCGCGAGAGTTGCTCGTCGGAAAGATGCTCCACCATTTTCAGAAGTCGCGGGTCACTGCCGAACAGATTCTGGCGGAAGTAGGCGCCGCTCTCCACAAAATATTTCTGATACTGGCCGTCGCTGATTTCTCCGAGACGGCGCACCAGCACTCCATCACGATCGTTGCGAATCAGGCTATCCCAGTCCGAACCCCAGATGCACTTGATGACATTCCATCCCGCACCGCGGAAGATAGCCTCGAGTTCCTGAATGATCTTACCGTTGCCGCGCACCGGTCCATCAAGACGCTGGAGATTGCAGTTCACGACGAAAATCAGATTATCCAGATTCTCGCGCGAGGCCAGAGTAATGGATCCGAGAGATTCCGGCTCATCCATTTCGCCATCGCCCAGGAACGCCCACACCTTGCCGCCGCTGGACTGTTTCAGGCCGCGATTTTCCAAATAGCGGATGAAGCGCGCGTGATAGATCGCCTGGATCGGTCCCAAGCCCATTGAGACCGTGGGAAACTCCCAGAAATTTGGCATCAGCCAGGGGTGAGGATAGGAACTCAGTCCGCCGCCGGGCTTCAGTTCGCGGCGGAAATTTTCCAGCTTCTCTTTCGGGATGCGGCCCTCAAGATAGGCGCGGGCATAAATCCCAGGCGCGGCGTGGCCCTGAAAATAAACGAAATCGCGGTCGCCGCTTTCGGTTTGCGCCTGGAAGAAATGATTAAAAGCAACCTCATACAAGGTGGCGGCCGAAGCGAAGGTGGAGATGTGGCCGCCAATGCCTTCCTGAATTTTGTTGGCCCGCACCACCATGGCGAGGGCGTTCCAGCGCACCAGGCTCTTGATGCGACGTTCCATCTCCTGGCTGCCGGGGAATGGCGCTTGCTGCGGAACCGGGATCGTATTCTGGTAAGGAGTAGTGGCCGAAAACGGAAGGTTCACGCCCGCCGCCCGGCGCGCGTGCAGCGCCAATTGCTGAATCAGCCGGCCGGCGCGCACTGGGCCGCCCTTGGACAGAACATAGTCCAGCGAGTCAACCCACTCTCGTGTTTCCAGTACCTCTTGACCGTCAGTTTCCGTCTGAGCCACGTCTGACCTCTCCGTCTGATTGTGCTG
>DATNKA010000063.1:0-4952 GCA_035603655.1 Candidatus Acidiferrales bacterium
AATTCCCTCCCCGCCGAGGAGCCTCTTCGGAATACTTTTCTCTCGGCACCACTGGTTAGCAAGATCCTCGGCGACCGGCAATCTCCATCTTTGCGCGGTATAGGGGGCGTATGACGGAAGGAACCGCTGTTTCTGGAACAGAAGTTGAATTTGCGGAGACTGTGAGTCGCGGTGGTGAGTGGGCGAGAGGATCAAAGATTGTCACAGTCTCTTTGCTGGCGTATGTTTTCGGTGCGGTAGGAATGTTCTTTGCCTTCGGCGTATTCCTGAAGCCTCTCAGTACCGAATTCCACTGGAGCAGAGGAGCAATTTCTGGTTTCAGATCAGTTAGCGGCGTGATGTACGCCGTTGCGTCACCGTTTGTGGGCAGGCTTGCTGACCGATTCGGATTGAAGCGTGTGTTATTGGCTTGCGCGGCCGTTTTCGCAGTGGGCTATGGGTCCCAGGCCTTTCTTACCAACCACATATGGCACTATTACGCCCTTGCACTCCTTCTGGCTCCCGCCGCCGCCGGTACATCGGCACTCACGTTCGGCAAGGTTATTTCGCATTGGTTCGATCGAAGCAGGGGTCTGGCACTTTCCGTCTTGGCCTGTGGCTCAGGGCTGGGGGGCGTCGTGGTACCACCATTTGCGCAGTACCTGATTTCCCATTTTGGGTGGCGTGACGCGTATTTCGTGCTTGGCTTGTCAATGCTCACGGTGGGGACGATTCCAATGGCGCTGATACTGACGGACGCTCCATCGCCGAAAATGAAAAGCAACCAATTCTCAGTTGCCCAGCCCCCTTCAGTTGCTCGAGTGCCTAAATCTCAGATTCTCAAGAGTTACACGTTCGTGACCCTGATGGCTGTCTCCGCAGTCGTTGGAATCAGCTATGTTGGTGTTTTGACGCATCTGATACCGATGTTTACGGATCGGGGCATGAGCCCTGCTTCGGCGGCCCAGATGTTCTCGTTGCTCGGCGTCGCCGCTATCATCGGCCATCTCCTGGTCGGCGTGTGCTTCGATCGCTTTCCTGCTGCAAGAGTTGCGGCGGTAATGCTCGCACTCTCCGGTCTGGGCGTCGCTGCGATAGGAGTGGCGCAATCGAGGATCGCGCTTGGCCTCGCCACGATGTTGCTGGGAGCGGCGCTCGGAGCCGACACTGACCTCTTGCCGTATCTGGTCAGTCGTTATTTTGGTCTCGCATCATACGGAGAATTTCTCGGATATTTTTTTGCAGCTGGTACACTTGGCGCCGCTGCGGGGCCTTTTCTCATGGGCCGGGTGTTTGACGTCTATCATTCCTATGTTGTGATGACAAACATAATAGGCGCAGTGGCGATATTGGCCGCCTTGTTCGTATACCTGCTACCGAAGGCAACTGCGACCGACCTAACCTAACCTAATCGAGTGGTGTCTTGGCATGGTCAAGGCGAAATCCGCACTCGCGGGACACGTGGGATTGGGGCTGTACGAACAGCGTCCCCTTGTCTTAGAACGACGCCCTCAAGGAGAATTGGATCTCGCGGGGACTGTTAGCCTGGTTATTAATTATCCCGAACAACGCCCCTCCAAACGCAGTGTTGGGAGGCCCGAACTGGACTCGATTGAAAAGGTTGAAGAATTCCGCCCGGAAATCGAGACTGCTCCGTTCGGTTAAGTGAGTAATTTTCCCTACCGAGAAATCCCAACTGTTGATGCCTTGTGCGCGCAGTGTCGAATCGACGCGTGACTCACCTCCGAGGCTGAACGGGTCCGGTGTCGCAAAACATGCGGCATTCACGACAGGAGTTCCCGCGATCACGTGATGGACGATCGAGCCGCCCATCGATTTGTTACAGCCTGGAACTACATTGGGACGAATTGTCCCTGCACCAAAGAGCGTTGCTATGTAATTTAACCCCGAACTCGTAATTCCCAGCGGAAACCCGCTCGCAAATGTAGTAATCCCACTGACGGTCCATCCCGATACCAGCTCGTCCGCAGCGCCCATATTAGCTAGGAAACGTTTGCCGCGCCCAAACGGCAATTCGAGGATGTAGCTCAATACAAGCCGGTGCGGAACATCAAAACTCGCAAGCGACCGTTCCGCTCTCAAGTTCGTATAGTCCTGAATCGCACCCGAACCCGTTGAGTTCAGCTCAAGAAAGTCAGCCGCTCCCTCAGAATTGGAGATCAATTTCGCCCAAGTGTAGTTTGCCAGGACAGCGCCTCCGTAGGAGAAACGCTTCTCGATCGTGGCTTGCAAGGAGTTGTAATACGTGTCGCCGGCGAAATCAGAATTCGCGTCGACATTCTGGTATGAAGGATAAGGACGAAGTGTCTGGCCGTAGAGTTGGCCACTCGCCGTTGGTTGCAGGAGAGCAGACCCCAACGAATAGTACTTCGGCGAAAGCTGATTCAGATCCGCTCCAACATCGCCAATCTCAAGAGCGGGAACCCCGAGCGGAATGTGCTCTCCACGCGATCCAACGTAACCGATCCTAAACAATGCGCCATCTCCGAATTCTTGTTGGAGGTCGAGATTCCATTGCTGCATATATGGGAAAGACTGAGTGGGGATTCTGCTCTGGATGCTCTGGCCGATGAACGTGCTCAGTGCACTTTCATTCCGACCGATCGGTTGAAGTACCGGCGACCCCAGTAGAGGATTGCTCAATGTGCCCCCGAAAGGAACGTCGGTTTCCGCGGAGTTGATTGGCGAATACGAAGGTCCAGCGACCCCGACTCCTTGCGGCAGGAAATTGATCCCATACCCTGCCCGAACGACCGTCTGTACTCCGAACTGGTAGGCCAGTCCAAGTCGCGGAGCAAACAGACGATAGTGAGACTCGAGATCATGCCGGCTCGGATATTGCGCACTGCGAACCAGAACAAGCGGACTCTGCAGCTGCGGCAGCAGCGCTGTGTTTCGATCGTCGGCTTCGGTGTACGAGCCAGGAATATCCCACCGCACTCCCAGATTTAAAGTCAGCTTGTGCGAGAACTGGACGGTATCGTTCGCGAAGTAGCCTTGGTAGTACTGGTACGCGTGGCTATTCACCGCGGTCTGGAAGCCAGACGAGCCGGGCACCGGGGTAACGTCGCCGAGGATGAAATCAGCAATGGGGTTGCCGGTAAAGATTCCTGCAAACACAAACAGCCCGGAAGCTGAGACTGTCAGCGCCCTCCGGAAGTCATACCGACGAAGGTCAGCACCAACTTTCAGAGTCTGCCGACCGACGATTCTTGTCAGCGATGCTGAGATGGCGTAGTTGTTCGCAACGTCATTGGTCGTGACATCCATTCCCGCATAGGGGTATGTAATCGTGCCGATGACAATTGGGTCCGGAAACTGCTGATGCGTCAGGCTGCCAGAAATGCCCGCCCAGACGGGACCAAACTGTGACAGATCGACATCGCTGTTCGGGGGTGTAATGGGAGTTCTCGCCCGCAAGTAGGAAACCCTAAAATCGCCAACCATGGTAGGACCGAAGGTATAAACATCTCCGATAACAATTTGCTGATCTCTGATCAAACTTCTGACTAGGCTTGTTGGTCCCCCGCCGGTTGTGCCAAACAGGTACTGAGTCGGATGAGTGTTTATGTCCCAGTAACTGTACCTGCCAAAAACGCGCTGTTTGTCGCTCACTATGTGATCGATTCGCGCGTTGTACTGGTCCGTGTCCGCACCAGCGGCCGCATTTACGCTATAGTTCACCGCTCCACCTGCCAGGCTCGCGTTGGGAACGGGCCAATAGTGAAGAATATTTGCCATTGTGTTGGCTGCCGGATCAATCCGGTTCCGGCAAATCACGTTCAGCACGCCATTGCAAACGAACTGCTGGCCTGTTTGAGGGTCGTCGATTGCGGGATCGGCACGGAAGTCTCCGCTTAACTCGGCGGGCGTCGGAGTTCTGCCCTCGAAAGGAATTCCATTTCGCCGGGCAAATCTCTCGTAACTAAGAAAGAAAAACGTGCGTTTCTTTATGATCGGTCCTCCGATCGTGACGCCGAACTGGTTCTGGAGCAACTGTGAGCGCGGAACGCCACTCTCACGATTGAAGAAGCTGTTGGCATCCAAAACCGTATTGCGCAGATATTCATATGCCGATCCATGGAAGGCGTTTGATCCCGACCTCGATGTAAACGTAACCACGCCGCCTGAGAAACCACCGAATTCAGGACTGGGGACACTCGTCACAACCCGGAACTCCTGGACCGTATCCTGCGTCGGTACTAGGACAGTGTCATTGCTGAAGACTTGGTTCAAAGACGATCCATCGAAATAGAACGCGCTTTGACCAGCCAGGCCGCCCCCAATCTGATAGTTTCCAAACCCTGCAACATTCGTAAGGTCTCCGGATTTGGTGTAGTTTCCAGCGGTGCTTCCTTGCGTGCCACCCTGTGGGATCACCCCAGGCACGAGTGCAACCAAGTTCATGACATTCCGTCCATTCAGCGGCGTGTCCTGGACCTGTTGTCCTTCAATTACCTGACCCACGGACGCCGACTGTGTCTCTAACAATGGGGTCTGCTCTTGGACAGAGACGGTTTCGTGCAGATCTCCCAGTGCGAGTGACGCATCGAGGGATACGGTTGTGTCGACCCTGACATCAACGGGTTCTTGCGTGAAGCGCTTGAAGCCCGCACTCTCAATCTCCACCCGATAGGGCCCGGGTTGGAGATTTACGAATCGATAGCTACCCGTGCGGTCTGTCGTTCCTGCTCGCTTCTCCGTGGTCGCCATGCTGACTACTGTGACGGTCGCCCCGCGGACAACGGCCCCGGTGTGGTCAGATACGCGACCGGCTAGGGAGCCATAGAAAGCCTGGGCCGAGGCCGGTGACCAAGCAAATCCAGCGAGAACTAACGCCAGTGCAATCTGTATCTTGGCAGTCACGTGGTGATTCCGCAGAGGCGGATTCTGAATGACGCTGGGTCCTTGCTGATTAGAACCCCCGTTTTGTTTGTGACGAAACATGAGCC
>DATNKA010000064.1:0-14037 GCA_035603655.1 Candidatus Acidiferrales bacterium
ATTCCATCGCTACCGATTGCCGCCCACAATGTCCGCACGAACTAACCCAAGGAAAGCAGATGATGGCCATGATCGGCCAATCTGATCTGGATCAACTACTTTCCCGTCTGCCCAATCACCTCGGGCAGCACCGGCGTGCCTTCCGCTTGCACCGCGTCCAGCGCCGCCGGATCCAGCCCCAATGCCTGAACAATTGTCGGAGCGACCTGCCGGGTTGCGACTGTCGCCGAAACCGTCGCTGGTTTAAAGCTCGGATTCGCCACCAGCAGCATCACGTTGGTATCGTCGTGGGCGAAGCCGCCGTGATCGCCGATCATTGACGTGCTGTTCGAGTAAGTCACGCCCACGTTCGGAGTAACGATAATGTCCGGCGAGCGCGGATCTTGTCCCGGATCAAGACCGCCCACGTTGTAGTTGATCGCCAGTGTCGGCCCGTAGTAAATTTCTCCCATCCCGATCGCGGTTGCATTGTTCTGCAATATATCTACTGCAGTTTGGACGTTCACGCCCTTTTTCAGCCACAGCACCGAAACGTCGTCTTCGGTCGCGCCGATCCCCGTGGTGTTGAGGGGCGATTCCGAGAAGGGGATGAGATCCCCCAGCAGTGTCGCCGGAGTGTTCGTGCCGTCTGCCACATAACGTGTCGGGTCGATCGGCGACTCCCCATGCTTCGCGGTGATGATCACAAGCGTGTCGTTATAGATTCCGGCCCGCTGAAGCCCGTTGACGATCTCGCCGATGCAGGTGTCGACGTACTCGATCTCGTTCTGCAATTGGGCGCTGGGAACAGCCGCCGCGTTCTTGTAACCCCCGGCTGCCACGCCTGCCTCGTTTACCGATTCTCCGACGTACACGGACTGGAAGTTCATGCCGAAGACCGCTGGAATGGATGCGGGAGCACCCGAGTGAGTCTTGCCCGCGATCTGGTTCAGCAACCCATAGACCTTGATCGCGTCATAACATTGAATATTGGCGAAGCTGCTGTTCCAACCGCTCGTACTGACCGTATCGCGGATGGGGTCGCAAGGCACGCCGTCCAAAGTCTTTACACCGGGTAGTGGCACCACAGTCGAGTTGACTTCTGGCGAGTAATAGTCATCCAGGCTGTGACCGCCAGGCCCACCCACAAACGAGTAGGAGGGGTGCTTGTCGATCCAGGCCGTGTATCCGCCAGCCGAGTGGATCACGCCGAAGATCGTGTTGGTGCGGATGAAATTCCATGGATACACAGGAGCGCAACCGGCCTGCGGATCCCGTGACAGCTTCAGCGGATCGAGCGATGCGATACCGCCTTCGGTCAATGCTGCGCCGGGCGCCCCGCCGTTCAGCTTGGTATCGTCAAGGTCGACGCCCTGGTCGTTATCGGTGGTTGTTCCGGTCGGTAGCCGATAAGGCGCGCACGGCCCGGCGGCTAAGCCAGTACCGGTCGTCTTCGCAGGCGCATCGAGTGAACGATCGTACGCGACGTCGTAATAGAGGCCAGTCGTCTTCGGTGTGCCACCAGACGCCAGCGCGGCCATTCCGGGGAAAGAGTCCGAAGGTTTTGAGGACTCTGTGTTCACATAATTGATCCCAGTCTGGCTAAGCAATGCCATATTCGGACAGTACGGAGACCCACCGTTCACCCCTGCAACCCCATTGGCGCAGTTATAGAAATCCACCGCGTGCATGCCGTCGATGCTCAACAGCAGGACATGTTTGATCTTCCCGGAACCGACAGTGTTTTTTCCCGGCGCAACTGAATGCGTTGACGCAGCCAGAGCGAGCAGTCCTGCGAATCCAGCTAGTAACAAACTCTTTGCCTTCATGTGACCCTCCTCAAGAGTACGAGTATTAGGCGCCAGTGCTTACCGTGTGTTACACGGGCGTTAATTCTCGGTGAAATCACCTTCAGATTGGTAATCTTCATGTACTCCGAAAACTTTCACTCCGAAAACTGGACACGAAAGAAGTGCGCAGCGTGAAGCTGCGCTCTCCCTTGACGGCTGAATGCCGATGACCGCCATGTCTTGCAGCAAGGGCAGGTATCGACGTCTCTAGAAAACCTTCGCCAGCACCTCCAGCCTTTCTGCTGTACCCACAACAGAGCTTGCAGACGCCCCGAAGGAGCGTCTGCTTAAGTTAACCGAGCCCTACGGACTGGTTAGATTGAACCGCCGGCAGGACCGGAGTTCCCTCCGCCAGCACCACATCCAGGGCGTTAGGATTGATACCCAAAGCGTGCAGAGTGGTAGGCGCCACTTGGGCAGTACCCACTACGGTGCTCAGTATCCTGGTTTGGAAGCCGGAGTTGGACAGCGGAAGGACCACATTCGTGTCGTCATGGCAGCAATTGCCGGGCACAACGGCTGGCTATTGTTGGCGTGCTGATGCCATTGCCGCGATTCAAGAGATCGACTGCGTGCATTCCATCGACGCCGATGGGCCGCACATGCTGGATCTGGGTTTGACTCTTGCTCTTGGTGGGAGCTTGAGCGAATGCCATCGAGGCTGCGAGTAACAACGCGAGCAACGGCGTGCTGATGCGAAGCCTACGAGACAAATTCATGGGTTTCCTCCAGGGACTGAGAAGTCTCCAGAAGTACCAGGAGAGGATCAACGCAGGGTGACAGAAATATTAAACCAATATGAAAATGGGGACCAAGACGTTTTACTGACTTGGATGGACGACCAGGATCATGCCGGGCCGTACAAAGACCAAGGCGCTCGATTCCGACAAGTGTCTCGCGGAACGGGGCGCAAGAGCCGCTTATCATAAAGGACTCTCCCCGTATTTGCTTCAATCAGGCAGTTACGCTCACCGAGAATCGGCTCGATCTTTGGTCCAGGTCAAACCTGGTTATGGCGATTTTGCGCCAAGTGAGACCTTCTTAGACCTCAGCCAATGGGAAGCCTGCAAGGATTCGATCCCTAAGTCTTGTTGCGGTGCCACCAGATATACAGGAAGGGACCTAGAAACACCCAGACGATTGCATCTCCCGCGACCCGGGAGAAGTCGTGGTGGGAGACCGCCCTGATAGCATCGATACCCGTTACGAAGAGACCGGCAACGACGAAAGGCCGAACGGTGACCTTGAACAGGTCATTTTTCCACGTTGCAACTGCGCCTCGATATGCGTCTCTAAGCCACGGCATACTCACGCAAAACAATCTAACCCAACAGTTCCCTCAAGTCTACTGCTGTAATTAGGCCGTTATGCTCCGCACGCCACATCACGCTGGTTGGCGAAAACAGGCCATTTCACTAACTGGGAATTGCCGACCACAGGACCCTTGCAAATCTGGTTGTGCCGTATTTGCACCACGAAAAGCTATCTATGCCAGATGACCTCATGCGAGTCGCAGAAAGCAATTTCGTCAATGTTATCCAATACATCAACGTCCCGATGAAATCTTCCCGCTACTCTGCCGTGGCGCACAGGGGCTTCTCTAACGATTACAACAAATGCAACGACCCTTCCGACGTTGCTTAATACCGCTCACCGCAAGTGAACTACTGATGAGACCTCCATCAATCCTCACGGTTGTAGGATTCCGAGAGGGATTCGTCGTTATTTGAAGATCACGGAGACCTCTTCGTGAGACGGGGCTCCCATATTGATATTCAAATACTACGAACAAAACGGCTGTCACGAGCAGCAGCGCAAAAATTAGGGTGAGCTTGCGCCTTAGTTCAATTGCCACGAGTCCCATTGTAGCGCGTGCGTGTTTTGAACCAGTGGGCGGGATCTGCCTATTGTTGAAAGCAGGCAATTACTCTCGTTGACACCGACGGGGCTAGGTATCGTACTCGCCGCTGTCCCAAGGCTCATGGAAAGCCATGTAGTTTCCGGGTTGCAGCTCGACCCACCACCCCTTGTGCTCTTCTTCTGGTGCGCGTGGAATGAGTCCGAAGGTAGTGCCAAATCGCTCTATTGCGAAAGGCTGAACTTCTATCCGCCCATATTTTAGCGGCCCCAGTTCGGCCATTCTTTTGTCCAGCAGGCTTCGCGATTGTTCGCGGTTCAATGTGGCGCGAAAGCCGAGGTCGTTAATTCGGGCTTCGCTGAACTTCCCATTTGAGTCGAAGAGAAACACGGCCAAGAACTCGCGTCCAGGCTCACTCCCGAGAGCCGGAATGAACGGTGTCGTGACGAAAAACTGCATGCCGTCCTTCGTGCTGCCGACGCGACTCGCGTGGTAGTCGTCGTGGTCTATTGCGATCAGGGCTGGGGGCCCACTCTGCATAGCGGAGCCAGTATATCCGGGTGCGTCAAGGCATCGTTGTTGTTAGCAGGCCTCAACACTCGTAACCGCTGGGTTACGAGTTCAATCGTGATATTACGACAGTTGACTCGACCGATTCGGTAGTGGATCAATGAGCCCTTCGTTCTGGCTTCGCAAAGCCCATCGGCAATATCCAAGCCAAGAACAGAACGATGGAAACTAATAGCAGAGCAGCCAACGAGCCGTCGTACGTCGCCGCCATGAAGGTGTAGATAGGAATTATCCCAAGAACGCTGGACACCGCGAGTGAGTGGAGAGGGCTAGGTGTGCTCAACGTCCAACCGAGCGACATCAGCAGGCCACCTGTCACCCAAATGCCCAATAGGAATTGCGGAGCAACTGAGACTAGGCTTTTTCTCAGAATCTTAGAAACAGCTACCCACGCTGCGCACAGGCATAGAGGCATGAGAACCGTTACAACAATCCCATCGCGCCTATCAAACAGAACGTTTCGGATGAGATGCGTCACAGTGTCGGGTAACCAGAACGAGAGTCCGCCAAGAAGCGGAAGGAGAAACCACCTCAGAACTTTGTCACTCATGACCACTGCCTCCAAGAAGAGTAGCAGATGGTTTACGTAAACAGACATCTGAGTAACTTTGTCAATAGTTTTTATGTCGCCGAATTAAGTTCTCACATAAGAATCCACAACTATTTCACAAGGTGGCCGCAGTAACTGGAGGACAGAGCTCAGCGGCGAGCCGCGCCTGGCCAGTGCCGCCAGATACTTGTTCTCGTCATAAGCTACTCGATCTTGCCAGCATCGAAATAGGATGCGAATCCATTTGAAAGCCAAGGCGCGCACAGCCGCGTGGTGGTCTTTGCCTCGGCCGCGCTGTTGCTCGTAGTAGGCGCGCGTGCCCAGGTCGACTGTGAGGTCGAGTGTCCCGCCCATTCATGAAAACTTTGCCGCAGAAACTTCGGGCAGGCCCAGCGGAAATGAACCCACTTCTTCTTTCCGCTCTTCTCCATTACCGGTGCGATCCCACTATGCTTCTGTACCTCCTCGGCGCTGCCATAGCGATCGCGTTGGGAGCCCAAAGCGGCCAACAAGCGCGGCGCCAACGCGCTGCCCGCTCCGGGCAGCGACTGAAGAATAGTCGATCGCTTGAACAGCCCGGCAGCCCCGCAGTACCATCGCACAAGGAGGTGCCGACAAATGATTGTTTACAGATGCGATTTATGTGATGAAGTTCGGGACTGCGCTCAGCGAGAAATTGACCACACGGAATACGATGTCTGCTCCGAGTGTTGGAACTCCCTTCTACTGAAGCTGAAGGGTAAAGGACGGTCGAAACGAAACAACGAAATCGTCGCTCTGCCCGCGTCGCCCGAGCCAGATTCTCCGCGGGAACCTAAGCAGTCGCCTTTTCCGGGAGCACCGCCGACGATCTACGCGAGCGCAGATCCTGTGAACTGATACAGACAGATCAAGATCAGCCTAGTCATGTTGCCGCGAGCTAGGTCAGATTATGTTTGCCGCAAGACATTTCTGTCCTGACTGTTTCGCAGCTTTGTACGGGCGACATAGTTTACGCTATCAGGCTTTTACACTTGTAAGCTTTGGGTTACAAGTGTAAAGGAGAAGTTTCACCAACTACCGTTCGCTAAGGCTACAATTCTCTAAATCTCGGGTCCGTTACGGTCGTGACGCAGTAATCCTTCAGGCGGTGGATCATGTCGACGCGGATCGTTTTGGGGCTTGTGGGGCTTGCGTGTTCGCTGGTTGTGATGCTGCAAGGTTCAGCAGATTATCCGGCGAAGCCCGTGCGGATAATCGAACCATTCGGTGCTGGTGGTGGACCTGACATCATATCTCGCGCCATCAGTCCAAAGCTAACCGCGCTCTGGGGCCAGCCTGTGACAGTAGAGAACCATCCCGGCGCGGGGAGTACAGCGGCGCCCGCTCTGGTTGCGCAGTTGCCAGCTCATGGTTACACGTTGCTCGTTAACACCAGCGCTCAGGCTTACAGCGCCGCGCTGTTGAAGAATCTGCCGTATGACCCGTTGAACGATTTCATTCCGGTCGCTCCACTCACCAGCCAACCCTACGTGCTGGTGGCGGGCACGTCATTAGGCATCGCCTCAGTCCGCGATCTCATTGCCGCAGCGAAGGCAAAGCCAGGCGAGCTGAAGTTCGGCTCGGCTGGCATAGGCACTGGCACTCACTTGGGGGCCGAGAAATTCAATCAAGCGACGGGCATTAAAGCCGTACATGTGCCTGGCAACACGACCCCTGAAGCGATCGCCGATACGGTCGCAGGCCGTACCACTTACCTGATTACACCAATCTCATACGCGTTGGCCGACATCCGTGCGGGCAGGCTGCGCGCTTTGGGCGTAACGACCAACACGCGCTCACCCTTGCTATCAGGAGTGCCCACGATCGCTGAGGCCGGCGTCACGGGCTTCGACTATCCAATTTGGTATGGGGTATGGGTGCGTGCAGGCACTCCGGCCGGGGTGGTGGACAAACTAGCGAAGGACATCGCCCGGGTTCTGGCCGCGCCTGATATGCGCGACTGGCTGGCGAAGCACGGGGCCGATCCGATGAGTATGACGCAGGCTGAATTCGCGCACTTTGTCGTGAGCGAGAGTGAAAACGCCGCACGTATCGTCCAAACCGCCGCGACTAAACCTCGGTAACCGAGATTCCACAAATCGCGTACTGGGGACGACCCTTGCTCCGAAAGGTCAGTCGACGACCAAACCGGAACACTGGAACTCAGCTGTTGTAAACAGCCTGTGGCTGTTGAAAAAGTCAGTGCTTGGACCGACCTTGCGGGGGCTGTGGGAAGTACTCCTGAGTTTTTACTCTTGTTTTGCTCTAGGCGGTGAGAGCCTGTGGTGCTGTCGGTGGACTTAGGAAGCGGACCAGTCGCTTGATGTTCTGGGCCGCCGCTGCCAGGAAGAACTGCTCGCGCACGAACTTCAAGCATCGCAGGCGTAGACGGCGTAGTCCGATCTGATTCTTGAGTTCCGCGAACAGGGCTTCCACTTTCTTCCTTTTGCCGCTGTGCCTTGGCAAACTCAGGCGCGTTGGCTAACTCCCGTGCGCGTTGCCGCGCCGGTTCGTTCTGATGAAGGCGATTTCGCTCACCGAGAATCGGCCCGATCTTCGGTCAAGGGTCAAAGCGCATTATTGACGCGATGTTTCACCAGCCAACGACAGCGAGCTCAAAATGCTCTGCGTTCATTGAGTGGAGCATCTCCTAGAGGGGCTCTGGATCGATCGTCTGATCGAGATAAATCCAAAGTACACGTGAAAGAAACGTCAGCATAGGGGCGAAGGGCAGGAACAACAAAACCGCCCAGATTGCAATCTTGTCGAGGCGCCAACTGGTCACGGCCCAGAGCGCGCCGCCAAGAACAAAGATGAAGGCGAGGCCAAGGCCGTAACTGATGTACATGGCACCGAGAAAATATCCCGGCTCGCGATTGAAGTGGAGGCCGCACGTTGGACAGCGATCATGCATTTCGGGAAAGCCCCAATAAATGGAAGACCGGAAAATTCTTGCAGAACGGCACCGAGGACAACGCTGACCAAAGATGCTGCGCAAGGCGGATGGAAGGAAACGCGACAAGAACACATGATAGCGCTTGGAGACCAAAATTGGGGTCAACGCGAATCCGCTCAGCGCATCAATAAGCGTAATAGAGCTGTTTCAACAGTTGTCTCTAAAGCCGCTGTAAGATGAAAGGCTCCGTCTATTTGTGAGCATAGGCGAGTGGAGGCAGCAGGAGGATGACCGGCGAGATTACAAACGGCAAACCTAGGAGCAGCAATCCCATAATAATCGGATTGCTGCTGCTAGCGAGCGGACTAGCTTTCAACTTTTTGTTCGAGCGCAACGGCATTTTCAAGGTCTGGGAAAATTCACCTTATCCAGTGTCAGCGTTAGATGGAATATATCCGCCGGTGTGTGTTTTTCTGTCCCTAACAGGCATTGCCTTGGTAGTTGGTGGGGCGATGAGCCATGCCGCTATTCGACGATTACTGCGCCAGGCATTCGTGATCGTGATTCCATTAACTGTTCTGTACGCTTTGTTCAACATCGGCCTCCAATTTGTCTCAACAGGGGCGGATCGCTTAGGCGAGTGCCCCGGCCTAGACCAAGCTGCTTCTAGCTCCACGTGATACCCGAGTCCGTGCGGAGGCCAGGTCACCCCGCTGTTGGCTGCGAAGTTGAGAGACGGGGAATATTTCTCTCCTACTACAACTATATTTGGGTTTACGGCGTAACAGACGCAGCGGCGCAGCAACTTGTTCTGGACGGAATAGCCGAGCACTTTCGGCAAGCGCATCCGCATCCTGTGCAACTGATGTTCTATGACAAGGAGAACTGGTCGGTCCGCCAACTGAAAAACGGAGCAACCCTTGGAACAGGGGGTCCTAGCAAGCTGATTCGGGTTGTGAACATAGGATAATTCGCGATGGCACTCAACTGTCGCAATCAAGCGATTGCGCTCATCGACAATTGGCCGACTTTCGGTCCAAGGTGCAAAACGCGTGATGGTAGCCGGATTCACACTTATCGGTGCTTCCGCGACCATCTGTTTTTATCTTCACCGCAAGCTGTTAGGCAGTGGTCAAGACACATCGGCGCTCTTCCTCAGGATTCCCAATACTGCTATTTGGACGGTTCCTCGCGCATATCTCAGCGCCCGTCCAAAAAATGGTTGGCCAGCATGGCCCGCGTATGCTGCATGGCTCACAATGGTCTCTGGCCTCGTGTTGCTTATTACTGGCCTCTTTCAGTTGGCAGACTGACAAATGTCGAGAACGGGCGTTTGCATTCATCGAGAATTGATCGAAGAGGTCAATGCGTGCAATGCGATATTACGTCAAGAATGATGATGAAATGACTGCGCCTAGAGAAGCTCTGCTTGAGAAGCCAGGCGCCAGCTTCAGAACGACACTGTCGTGGTCGTAGTTTCGTAACAGGTTGGCAAGCCGCATTTTAATCCGTGCGTGGAGTGGCGTTGGCGAGCGCGAGAATCGCTCCGGCAAACAGCATCGTGTCTGCAAAGTAGTTAATCCCCTCAACCTTGACTGCGGTGCTCGGGTCGGACATCTGCGTGATCAGGATCGGCCCATAGAGGAGCAACACAAGCAGTACGATCCAGGTACCGAGATAAGTTGCCGCCATCCGCGTCTTCTTGGCCAGCAGAATGGCTGCCCCGGCTATGAGAAGAATTGCACCTGTCAAATAGCCAATGAGCAGTCGCCCCGGAATCCACACGGGCGTTAGTTTTTCGAGCGGGACTCCGGGGCATCCCGCTGGATGCAGAAAATGCTCAACGCCAAAAAATATAGCGGCAATCGCGATCAACACGCGGCCCACCGTAATGAGCTTGCTTTCGCCTTGCCCGCGCATCGCGTTTCCCGCAAGAATCCAGCCTCCCCCCGCGAACGACATCTCGCGGACGACAATCACCCATGCAATCCGGTCTCTGGGGCTGGCAAGAGCTCGCGGGAAATGCAACATCGCCACAAAAAGAAACATCATGACGCCGAACAGCAGGCCGGACCAGCGTACCTGAATTTTCGTGGCAATGCTCAAGGACGCGGACAACAAAGCAAAGCCGACGAAATATGCCCAAAACAAACGCCAGGGCATAAACGGGGGCACGGCGAGCATGATGAATCTTGCGCCGGAGAGATGCTCCGCGCCGAAGACCGCCAAGGGGATGGCGAAACACAAATTGCTCAGGACTACGATCTTGTCTAGGCCGCCGGTCCGCGCGAGATCGGTCTTCGCAACCCACAGCGCAACAAAGAAAATTAGGATGCCGGCGATGCACATCGAAACCGCCGTACGAGAGATCTCAAAAAATGTGGCGAGAATGGTTGTGTGCATCTGGCTGCTCGTTTTCGGGAATCACGGCCCAGCTTTTACATTGGAGCAGCGATTGTATACCTGATCTTCAGGTCCACGGGCGAACCTCGTTGCGATAGAGAATTGTTAGTCGATTCCTTGGCACAGCCCTCAGGATGCGCAATGCGAGTTAAGGGGTGACGATGCTGTCAGCGGCTTCACGGTTTTTGGATGGGGGTGCCGGGCAGGGCATTCTTGATGACTGGAGACTTCTCATCTGACTTGAACGGACCTGACTTCTCCACGGAGTCGACCGAGAACAACTGATAGTGATCATAGCTGTGTCGGCGATAATAATAATGTCGATTCAGTTCCATGAAAATATCGACATTCTGCGGCAGCCACAAGTCCACGTTTCCCTTCTGGAAGTGGACTGGACCGTATTCAGCGATCTGGTGTTGGACAGAGAGTTGAGGCAGAGGCTTCACCAGCTCAGCATCGACGTGCACAATCTGCAAGTTGTCAGTGGTTATCCACGCGCGACCCTTCATATTCATCGGGTAATGTTGCGAGCCCACGTTGTACTCCGCGAAGCGGTTGGGCTTGTCGTCGCGCTGCCGAAAATGTACAAGCCAGGCTGATTGCCCGCGCCAGTCTCCCAAACCTTCGCAGGACATTTCGAAATTGTCTCGCATATCTGGATGAAAGATGAGCGCCAAACCCATAGAACCCTCCGTGACGATGTTGTCGGGAAGATTCGCGACTCCGTAACGCGCGTTTCGGTATTCGTCGGTCAGCAAAAAGCCGGGACGATCTTCGGTGATGGAAGCAACGTAGGTGAACTTGCGAGTTTCCTTGGTGATGGGATTACCAGTTTTATCAAGCTGCTCGTGGGTCATGTCTTCGATGGCAGCGAACTTAGCTATGTTATCGACGAACTGCTTTGCGCGCTCACCGGAGCCTTCGATAACCTGCTGGTAGGGGCAGCTGACGTTCGGGGCCACGGGCGGCTTCACTTCATCTACTCCGGGTGGTCCCCAAGCACTCTGGGACAGAGACGGAGCCGACGCGGCGAGCGCGAGATCAGTATAGGTTAGCGCTCCCTGAATTGAAGTTAGACCGGCGTCACGCCTTTCAATCTGGGCAATCAAGGTCTTTACCTGCGGTATGGCCGTGTTACTCGGGTTGGATTGCACAAAGATTTTCAGGGCCTGCATTCCCTCCTGATCTCGCCCAACGTTCAACAGTGCTTGCCCCAGAACCAGCTGTGCAATGTTCCCTTCGCCTCTTCCCTTATCAATAGCAAGCTGGGCTTGCTCGCGCGCTTTGTCGTATTCCTTTTGCTTGAGATAGGCATCGGCGAGAAGATAGTGCGCCATCCAGTAACTGGAGTTGGTTATGACCGCCTGCTCGAGTGTCTTCCGCCCAACTTCATATTCCTGACGCTCGAGTTGCACTCGGCCGAGCAGCGTGAGTGGCTGCACTCTGCGCGGATCGAGCGTGGCAGCGCGGCTCAGGTACCTTTCTGCCTTATCGAACTCTTTTTGTTGGAAGTACAGATACCCATACAGGAAATTGATCTGGGGATTAGACGGAGCGACCTTGTTAGCGTTGTCAAGCCGTTTCTGCGCCTCTTTGAGATTTGCTGACTTGAGGGCGAGAACTGCATGTTTCATGTCCTTGCGAGCTGCGGCGGGCAGAGCCTCATCGGGAGCGCTCAATTCAACGGCCATCGGATCCTTGTGCATTACGAGTTGAAACTTACGCTCTTGGACAGTGCCGACGAGATGACAGTCTTTGTGTTCGACCAGATATCCGACCGCGGCAGCGTCAATCTCGTAATCTCCGAGATCTATGTTGCAGAAAGTCACTTGTGACTCACTCAAGGAAGTAGTCTCCCAAGTCGTGACGTCCTTCTTGATATCGTGTATTTTCACAACTGCTTGTCGGTCGAGATGAGCCTGATTTTCGTCGGCCAAGGTTACGATCAGCCTTCGCGTTTCGTCGCAGAAAAGGTTAATCGCAACATCATTCATCCGGAGATCTGTATTGCCCGCGGTGTTCGGGAGCGGAGCACCCTGCCCTCGGGCTGCGCTTACCAACAGGAAAAAGTGGCCAACGAAGATTCCAGCAATTATTAGCGGGAGGCGAGAGAAATACGAACCTTTGATCTGGGGCATGACTAACCTGGTATGGTCTACGATCGCGAAATGCGCCCTCAGTTTTAGCGGAAGCAATTGTACTGCAACCTGGAGAAGCCGAGAATAGCCGTGCCACGGTTCAGTAGGGCTACCTAGGTGGTTGGGATTGTAGGAACCGGCGGAGGTAGGGATTCTACTTACGCCACTTCTAGCAAGTCGTGATGAATCTTACTGTTGAGCCAGTCCGCAGATCAGCGGAAGGACAATGGCATCTCAGGCGAACTAGCCTTACTCGAGTTCGAAGCTGCGTGTTTCCTTATTGAGGCTCTTCCTCAATCTTGGTGCAAAGCCCTCCCTCCAAATGCTCGCTGGGATGACTTTCCGCAGATCTGGGTACCGAGTTGGGAGAATCTTCAGGGAGGTTCGAAGTAGTAATCATGATCGACGTTGTGACCGAAGAGATGCATGGGGCGGACTGAGTTCCTACCCGAAGCGGATCGCGAGCGAGCCGTGGTTGGATGGGCACATCTCAACGAGAGCGAAATGCGCGCTCTTCGGAGTGCACGGAGCAGTACGCTCAAAAAACAGTTGACACCTTTGACATTGTTGGCTGGCGACAGACCCGTCGTTCCCATGATTGTGCAAACCACGTCGTGGGAAAAAACTCGCTTCGCGCCGCTTTAATGTTTGGTGGTGGTTCCCTTTTTTGAGTCTGCGGCTGATGCCTGGGGCCAAACCGGCGAGGCCAGTTCCATGCGCCAAATTGGCCCTCCCATGTAAGACAGTGTTTCGGACTTTAGGACGACCGGGGCTTCGCCGGCAAGAATCCAAATCTGCGAATCTGGCGGTTGCTTTCCCACCATCGGCGCCACCACGCCGGCGACGCCGCCAAGGTCAACCTTCGCGACATAATGCACGGCCTCGCGGTTGAATCCCCCTAGGGAAAAAGGCTCCGTCCCCTGGGCATTCACCACCACTTTCACCAGCCTCGGCTTCGGCCCAGCCACCACCATGGGGACTTCGATTTGTGACGTGCCGTCTGGGATATTCATCAGGAGTGTGGGAATCAGACCATTGCCTAAATCGGGCGGCAGCGCGAAGTGCTCGTTCGCTACTTTCTCTTTGCCATCGTCGTCGGTGTAGCGAACTGTGACCTGCCTAGTGGCGCATGTAACCGAGAGATCGCTTGCGTTTTTGAACGAAGGCCCCTTCTGGACGAGGTGATAGGAGATGAGCCGGAACTCGCGGCGCTGCGAAAAAACGGTGGTTTCCTCCTGCCGCGAGCCGTCTTTGAAGCGGAACGCGACTTGAGTCGTAACTTGATCGCCGCGAGCGACCCGGGTTAAGTCGCCGGCAGCGATCGCTACGCCATCCAGCGTGCTGAGCACCAGAAAGCCGTGAATAAAGCCTTCTCTGTAGCGCACCGCGACCGGAGACGCCGACGCAGCAACGCCGGAAAGGACACAACTCGAAATCACCAGAATGGCGAGAACGCGGGAGCTCAGAACCATCACCTATTGTGCCCAAGAGTCTGCACAGTGCTTCGATGCGGGTTACCGCCTGGGTGGTTTGCGTAATTGCTGGACAGATCGAGATGCCAAGCGGCGGGCCGGGTGTGGAAGTAGTGCTAGAAATCGACGGCGATCCTGACTCGATCTGTTAGGCGTTCGACATTGTGAGGCGCAACCTCCTGGCAACTTCTTGGAAGGGTTCCCATCCCAAAGCGCTTTCAGTTACTTGCGGGGATTTGGAGCCGTGAGTTTGCACCAAAGTTGAGCCAGAACCGATTAAGGAATTACGACACCTGTTGC
>DATNKA010000065.1:0-3186 GCA_035603655.1 Candidatus Acidiferrales bacterium
CCGGCGAGCACGACCAAATTGCCGTTGATGGAAAGTTGATTGAGCGGCCGAAAAGGATTTACCTCATGCTCAACAAACCGCGCGGCGTAGTGACGACAGCCTCGGACGAGAGAGACCGCGAGACCGTGTATACCATCCTTAATAGACACTTCGCGGAAACCAGGTTACCGGCCGAAAGCTCGTCCTGGGTAGCTCCCGTGGGACGGCTCGACAAGGCCAGCGAAGGCTTGTTGCTGCTGACCAATGATTCTGCTTGGGCCGCCCGCATTGCTGCGCCGGAAACTCATTTGGATAGGGTCTACCATGTGCAGGTCGGAACTGTCGCGGATGAAGAATTCCTTCAGGCATTGCTCCGGGGAGTGAGGACGAAAGACAGGCAAGTGCTGCGGACAAAAGGCGCTCGTCGGTTGCGTGCGGGACAGAAAAACTGCTGGCTCGAAATCATTCTGGATGAGGGAAAGAATCGGCAGATCCGTCGCATGATAGAAGGCATGGGAGTGGATGTCTTGCGGCTAATCCGCGTAGCGATTGGGCCGCTGCAACTGGGGGATCTTGCCAAGGGCGAGTACCGCGCTCTGCTTCAAGAGGAGAAACAAATGCTCGATCGTCGATTGCGGGAAAAATCCTCATGAACCATCTAACCTTTCTTCCCGCTGTTGCCATGACAGAGAAGATTCGGAAGAAGGAAATCTCCCCGGCGGAGCTTATTGAGGCCCATCTGACGCAGATCGAAAAACTGAATTCAAAGCTAAACGCATTCATTCATGTCGACGCTGAGCGTGCACGAAAGGCCGCTCGGGATGCGACTTCTGCGGTACTGAATAAAACCGCGCCCGGCCCTCTGCACGGAGTCCCCATCAGCATTAAGAGTTCACTCAGCGTAAAGGGCCTGCGCTGCGAAGCTGGGAGCCGGCTGCATGCCGGATTGGTCGCGCGACAGGATGCTGTGCTGGTCACACGCTTGAGAAAAGCCGGCGCAATCATACTGGGAGTAACCAACACACCTGAATTACTGATGGCATGGGAAACAGATAATCTGCTCTACGGCCGCACCGATAACCCATGGGATCTGGAGCGCACGCCTGGCGGTTCAAGTGGCGGGGAAGCCGCAGCCATAGCGGCCGGCATGTCCGCAGGAGGCGTGGGAAGCGACGGTGGTGGCTCCATTCGCGTGCCGGCCCACTTCAGCGGCATCTGCGGTCTGAAGCCGACGCCCGGTCGCATTCCCGCAACCGGGCATTTTCCCGTACCGGAGGGACCGTTTGCCTCAATTGGGGTCGTAGGCCCGATGGCCCGGACAGTTGCCGACCTGAAACTGCTTTTCGAGGTAATGCAAGGGTCTGATGTGGGCGACACCAATGCCGCTCCGGTACCGGTGCGCTGGGAAACTGAAGAAGAAACCAGGACACTGCGGGTGGGCTATTTTGAGGACGATGGTCGCACGCCAGTCACCGACGAAACCCGCGCGGCGGTGCACACAGCAGCAGAAGCCTTGCACAGCGCTGGTTTTCGCGTAGAGCCTTTTCAGCCGGACGGCCTCGAAGAAGCCCGTCAACTGTGGTGGGAATATTTCGTCGTTCTCGGTGGCATGCTGCTGCGGCCAAAGTTCAAGGGTCGAGAGTTGGATCTAACTCCCATCCTGAAGCAATTTCTGGAATGGTCGGCTGCCCGGCCAGTTCACACTGAACAGTCACTGCTCGACGCCTGGATCCGCCGTGATGCGGTGCGCGCGCAATTCTTCACGCAGATGCAACGGTATCCGATTCTACTTTGCCCGGTGGCAGCAGTTCCGGCCTTCCGCCACGGGGAGCGCAGTTGGAAGATTGAAGACGAGACCGTCCACTATCTCGATGCCTGGAGCTATACGGAATTTTTCAATCTGTTGGGCAATCCTGCCGCGGTGGTACCGGTTGGCCAATCCTCTGAGGGGTTACCGATCGGAGTGCAACTCGTCGGACGACCCTGGGAAGAAGAGCAAGTATTGTCGGTGGCCGCAGTGCTGGAGCAGCAATGTGGCGCGTGGAGGATTCCTCCGCACGCATGAAGTAGCGTCGCGATTTAGCATAGTATTTTTGCACTATTCCCCTTGCGCAGACACCTCAGTACCTTGGTTGGCACGAGATTTCAACCACCGGTCGGACTGAAATCCGCCGCCTGCATTTTGATCGTTTCCCATGCGAGAGGACCGAACACCCCAGAGTCTCGTCCGCCGGGCCTTATCCTGGCTTCTACCCTTTCTAGTAGTTTCCGCCGCATATCTTTACACCTTTCCGCAAGCGAATGTTTTTTATGCCGGCGTGGTGCTGCTGCATGCGTTAGCGGGAGTGATTGCAGCTATCCTGCTTGTTCCCGCGCTTTTTCGTCTGCTGCGAAACGGAAGTATTCTTGAACGCGCGGGATGGTTAATCATGGCTGCAGGGGCGGTGCTTGGGCTCATTCTCATCAAAACGGGCACGCCGCGCACGGAATGGAAATGGCTTTATCTTCACATCGTGATCTCGCTCGTCGGCGCCGGTTTATTAATCGCCAACAAGCTGGGGAGTCGAGGACACTCAGCTTCAGGCGCGATCGCGGTGGCTTGGCGGGCAGCCCTTTGTCTGGTTGTCATTGCGGTCATCGGCTACGGCGCGCGCTACATCCGGGAAAGTTGGCAGACCCGCGGCCGCATTCAGAATCCCGCCATGCCACCCCAAGATATGAATGGCGAAGGCGATGGGCCGGAAGGATCGTTCTTCCCCAGTTCCGCCCAAGTTTACGGCAAGCAGAAAATTCCCAGCAAGTTTTTCATGGAGTCTGACTCCTGCAAGCGCTGCCACGAGGATATCTACAATCAATGGTTCAGCTCGGCTCACCATTTTTCTTCGTTCAACAATCAGTGGTATCGCAAGTCGATTGAGTATATGCAGGATACGATCGGCACCACGCCTTCGAAATGGTGCGGCGGATGCCACGACCCGGCTGTGCTCTATGCCGGGCTGATGGATACGCCGATTAAGCAGATTGTGCACCGTCCGGAATCGCAGGCCGGTCTGGGTTGCATGATGTGCCACTCCATTGCCGACGTGAAGAGCACCATGGGGCAGGGAGATTTTTATCTGGAATATCCCAAGCTCCACGAGTTGGCAGCCACGCAAAATCCTGTGGCGCGCGCCCTGCACGATTTCCTGATCCGATTAAATCCTGAAC
>DATNKA010000066.1:0-18052 GCA_035603655.1 Candidatus Acidiferrales bacterium
CGCCGATGAAGGGTTTACAGACCCTTGCCTTTTCCACTTGGCCACCGCGCCCTTTTTATTCAGTCTGTGGCGATGCTTTGCCTTACTTCAGCACTCAGAATGATGGCTTTCATCCTCTGCTGGCTCTGGCGCTGTAAAACCAATAAGGCCTCGTGCTCGCTGAGTCCCAGTTCCCATTGCACAATGCGCTTGCCGCGCTCGACAAGCTTCCGTGTTTGCAGTTCCATCAGCAGGTTCAGAATTCTGGCTCTCCAAGCGCGAGGGTAATGATACAAACGTCTCGCCTGCGTTGGTTGACCATTGATCAAGAATCCTCGCTCCAGACTGCTCCCGTCTGTTGGTCGAAATGGCCAGGCCGCCGCGGGAATGCCTGTTTCTTCGCGACACCCCGGGAGCTTGGCGTAGAACAGCTTGATTTCGGGCACGTTAGGAAGGGTAGAAACGAAAAGAAAACTGGTGGCCCCGGCGTGAGTCGAACACGCGACCCTTCGTTTAGGAAACGAATGCTCTATCCATCTGAGCTACGGGGCCACGTTCTCAATTCTACCGTGTGGCTCCGAAAATGTACCCCACGTTTTGTGCTTCGCGGCAGCTACCCTCCCAGTGCTATTGGGCAGCCCATTTGCATCCTCTGCTGGAGAGAATGTTCCCCCGAGATTCCACCTGTCGTCCATCAGTTTCCTGCAACCGAAATTGAACGCCCGGGAGTTTACTTGCTATTGGCTTTGCGAGCTCCTGACCTGAAAGGCCGAGAGTCCTACTAACTCACTGTAATTACGGAGCATATTCGGCGGAAGAACCCTGCTGCCCACAGGGTTGAGACTCAGTGTTCCGCGAGGAATCACGGTGTTTTCGAAGCGCAGTTTTTGGTCTCTGTACCTATGCGATTTCTGCCATGTACTTGTGTGACTTGCCATTTTTTAACACCCGCTTAGGATCGAAAAAACCGAAAAAGAAACTTCGTTGCTTCACTCGATTTCAGCGAAGAGGGCTGTAGTTTTCGCTGAAACGGAATCTGGCTAGTGGCGTTCAAAACCAACTTTTCAGGAGGGATCGTGTCCTCATTTGCCATTGCTGCAAATAAATTGCAACGAGTCGGAATCATTGCGTTAGCAGTTCTGATTCCAATCACTTTTAACGCACGCGGAACCACTGCCTCAGCGGCTGGGATGCCGCAAGAGAGCACCGAGACGATGACAAGCCACGTTCCTATCCTGCTTTTCAACGGAATGGGCACAATCGCAAACGACGTTAAGGCTGTCGAGGCGGTCCTTTCGGCGCGCCGGCTGGCGTATTCCACAGCGAACTCAGCGCAGCTCAACAGCATGAGCGATACCCAGTTGAAAGCGTACAAGCTCCTAATTGTGCCAGGTGGCAACTCAATTACGATTGGCGAATACCTGACGCGAAATACTACGACTAAGATCCACAACGCTGTCAACGAGGGGCTGCACTATCTCGGAATTTGCGCGGGCGGGTTTTTTGGCGGTTATTCGGACCATAACGGTTTGAATCTCACGTCAGGAGTCTGGTTCGAGTACTACGGCGATCACGCCAAAGGCATCAACAAAGCAGCGGTTGAAGTGCGCGATGCAAACGGCGATGCGCTTGACCAGTATTGGCAGGACGGGCCCCAGTTTTCCGGATGGGGCAACATTGTAGGCGAGTACCCGGATGGCGCTCCGGCGATCGTCGAGGGCAGGTCTGGAAAGGGATGGGTGATCCTATCAGGCGTGCACGCTGAGGCCCCTGAGAGCTGGAGGTACGGAATGAAGTTCACAACTCCAGTAGGCGTCGACAATTCGTATGCGGCAACGTTGGTCGTGGCAGCGTTAAACGGCACAGAGCTACCCCACTACTGATCTCGGTTAACGCTCTCGGTTTCCTCCGGGGAATCGCGACCAGCAGGAAGGGCCGGTAGCTCGCTACCGGCCCTTTTCACTGCGCCTTCTGTCGGAGCGACGACCGGCTATCGGAATGTCTGTTCCTCGGGCAAGCTTCCCTCGATCAGTTTCCATAAGCTCTCGATGTAGAAGTCGCCTGAAACAAATTTTCCCAGTCCGACATTAAGAGTTGCGCACCGCTGCCGCAGGTCGATCTCTCGCCCGTTCGACTCGATGGAAATGTCGACTCGGTAAAGTCCCGGCACAACGGGCACTACAGGACAGTGAAATTCAATTCTGCCTTCGCCCGGTCCCAGGCTAAAGCCTCCCTGCGAAGAATCGGTTGTGAGCTGAGCACACAGATAACCGCTAGGCCAGTAAAGTGAAATTCGAAACACGGCTGCGGGGATGATCTGATTTGCGCGATAACTCAGGCGTGCGACCATAGGATAACCAGTTCGGATATCCTGGGCAGAATCCGGAGCAGAAAAGGAAACGCTTGTGCATCGCGCCGGTGATTCAGATTCGGCAGCTCCGAGCGATGCCGTATCATCGCCAAAGGTCATCCGCTGATATTCGTCAATGACCTGCCTTGGCGGCCCGTCCGCAACCACTCGGCCGTGATCCATCAGTATGGCGCGATCGCACAGACGATAAACCGCTGCGAGATCGTGCGAAATAAAAACGACCGTGCGCCCGGTTCGCCGCAGTTCCGCAAGGCGGTCCAGACATTTTGCTTGAAAAGCGGCGTCACCGACCGCCAGGACTTCATCGAGTAACAGAATGTCGGGATTCAGATGTGCAGCAATGGAAAATCCCAACCGCACATACATCCCTGAAGAGTACCGCTTTACCGGCACGTCAATGTACTGGCCGACACCTGAAAATTCGATAATACTATCCAGTTTCTGGCGGATTTCCGATCTTCGCATCCCGAGCATAGCGCCGTGCAGATTGATATTCTCGCGGCCGGTGAGCTCCGGATGAAATCCGGAGCCGACTTCAACCAAGGCAGCCATTCTTCCTCGCACCGTGATCTCACCCGACGTAGGGGTCGTGATGCTGGAAAGAATCTTCAGGATTGTTGTCTTGCCTGCGCCGTTGTGTCCTACGATTCCCAGAGCTTCCCCCTGTCGAACCTGAAAACTGACGTTGTGAAGCGCCCACATGGGGGACCATCGTCGCCTGAAGGGATCCGAATACCAAGGTTTCGGTGATCGGCCCGGCGTTCGCAACTTGTACTGCTTCGATACTCGATCGAGCTGTATGTCGATCATCCTTGTTCCAACTCTTGGTGCAATTTTGCACTTATTTCAATTGCGACATTCAGATGATGTCGGCCATAGTAGCTTCGGAAGACTTGAAGTAGGCATACGCGATCGCAAGACAGGCGAAAGCGATGGTGGCCGACAGCGCCAGACTCGATGGGTCAGGTCTGCGGCCCTGGAGTAATACGGTTCGAAAATTTTCGATCAAACCCGCGATCGGGTCGAGCAAGTAAAACTTTCGAAAGCGCACAGGCACCGATTGCAGTGAATATACGACGGGGATAGTAAACATCCATACCTGCAGCACGAGCGGCAAAGCCAGTCCGATATCGCGGAACCGGACATGTATCGCCGAGAACAACAAGGCAATAGCGGCGGCAAAGCCCGCCAGCACCATCAGAATCGGGATTGCATAGAGCAGATTCCAGGTCGGTGAGACTCGGTAGTGAGCCATAAACCCGGCCAGAATCACGCACCCTATAAAAAAGTCCGCCAAGCCTGCGGCCAAGTAAGACAGTGGGATGATCTCACGGGGAAAATACATCTTGGTGAGCAGATTGGGATACAAAACCAGTCCGTGCACGGCGTTCGAAATCGAGCTGGAAAAGAATAACCACGGCAGGAGGGCACACAACACAAACAGAGCATAAGGAATCCCGCCGGTAGAAATCGTGGTTACACGTGTGAAGATAAGCGTGTATATGGTCATCAGGGCGAGAGGCTGAAGCGCTGCCCAAACCCAGCCGAGAGCCGATTGCTTGTAGCGAACTTTAAGTCGAAACAGGCTGAGTATCCAGAGAAGGTCCGCATATTTTACCAGCGTCTGCACACCGCTGAAGATCGTCCCAATGGAAAATGCCGGTGGACGAATTACTCGTACCGGGCGCACTATGTGGCCCTCGATGCCTGCCTCCGATTTTCGGACCCGCGATGACGCCAGCGTGTCGCCCGATGGTACAACGGACGAGCTCACCGCTCCATCGGGACGCTCGGCCATCCCTGGTTCCCCTTTGTTCAATGTGCTTGCAAGCTCTTAAGATTTGGATTCCAGTGAATAGCTATTGGGTTGAGAGAACACATATGCTCGCTGGGCTTCGAGTTCCCTGATTCCTTGCAACCTGCCCGCCAGGATTTGACCAATGATCCCGACCTGGGGCTGCCGGAAAAACTCATCGTGCCTGCAATTCAGCTCACAGGTTTCGACACCACCCAGCGAACGAGATCCCCAACCCATCTGCCGATCCCGAATGTAATAGTAAGGCTGGCGCACCCTTTTGAACAGAAGCACGGGAGCCTGAAACTGCGGCTCACGGAACTTTTCTCCCGGCCAATAGGTTTCATCCCACCTGGCCTCCGTGCCGTTCCTGTTCCCGAGGAACAAACCCTTTACGAATCTCCTGGTGGTCGCGAGCCGTTCTTGCTGTGGAAGACGGCGGAAAATCTGGAATCTCCCCCGATAATAGTCAAGCGTCCACAGCAGACGGATCTGAGAATTCTCCAACACCCAGGTATCAAATATTGCGAAAAGGGCGACTTCCTCGCGCATTGATTCCAGTTCGAGGATAACCTCCTGTGCAATCAAAACTCCCCCACACATTCCCCCAAGGCAGTAAGGCCCGTGCGGCTGCACCGATCGCAGTGCCGCCACATGCTCCTTGGCGAGGGCCCGCAGCTCGTCCTTGGTGAAAGGCCGCCCCCAAACAATCGGTGCATGCCCCTGTACCTTGTAAACCGACTGATTGTTCCCCATGTGTTGTGCAAGCAGGGACAGCCCGAAAGTATCCACGCCAGGTGCGGCGATCGCGAAGAAGGGGACAACACCGTCACCTTCTTGGAGGTTCATCAGCTCGCGATCTGGCGGTGGGGTTAGGTTCTGGCGCAACAGGGGCGCGAAGGTTTCAATCGTTGGGGCGCGAAAGATCGCCGACACGGGAATCTGCTTCCCCGTGATTTCTCGTATACGGGCGATCAGGCGCACAGCGATAAGCGAGTGCCCACCTACGTCAAAGAAGCTGTCCCGAATCCCCACTTCGGAAAGCCCGAGAATCTCCTTCCAGACGTCGACGAGCACCTCCTGTTCCCGGTCGACGGGCTTGAATCGGCGTTCCGAGCCACTGCGGGCAGCAGCCGGGGACGCAACTCTTTGTTTCTCTTTCCGCTCCTTCTCAGCGGGAATTACATTTAACGCGTTGCCGGAGCCTGCCAAGCTCGGCAAAGGCAGCGCAAGAATATTGCCTTCAGGATCAGAGATAACGCGATCAAGGATTGCAGCGTAATCACTCAGCAGCCGGGTGATCCGATCCTTCCTGAAGAGGTTGGTGTTGTACTCGACTTGGGCCCACCATTTCCGGTCGATGTCCTCGATCAGTGTCATGCTGAGATCAAAGATTGATGTCTCAGCGCTGACCACGTAAGGAAATGCCGTCAAGTCACCGAATTGGTGCGATCGCACGGCGGATTTGAGGGAGGCAAACATCACCTGAAAAAGCGGGTTGTAACTGAGATTGCGTTCGGGCTGAAGTTCCTCGACTATCTTTTCAAATGGAACATCGGCATTGGAAAATGCGCCCAAAATTGTCTCGCGGACCTGAGCGACAAAATCCGTGAATCGCGGATTACCGGAAAGGTCATCGCGCAAGACCAAGGTGTTGACGAAGAAACCGATCAACCCCTCCGTCTCCACCTGATTACGGCCGGCGACCGGGATTCCTACCACGACGTCTTCTTGTTTCGCATGGCGATAAAGCAGGACCTTAAACGCAGCCAACTGCACCATGAAGGGGGTGGCATGGCAGCGGGTTGCGACTTTCTCCATTCCTTCGATGATGTCGCTCGAGATGGATGCCACCTCAATCGCCCCTTCGAAGGTTTGTTCTGGCGGGCGCGGAGCATCGGTTGGCAATTCCAGAAGGGCCGGCGCCGCTTTAAGTTTGTTAGTCCAATAATTGAGTTGCCGCTGCAACTCGTCTGTGTGAAACCATTGCAGCTGCCACTCCGCAAAGTCACCATACCGAATCGGCAAGGGGGGCAGCGACGACTCTTGGCCCCGCGAAAAGGCACTGTAGAGCTGTTCCAATTCTTTTGCGAAGATCTGCAGTGACCAGGCATCCGTTACAATGTGATGCATGGTGCAAAGAAAAACGTGATCGAGTGGTGTTGCCCGGAACAGGCGCACCCGAAACAGAGGTGCCTTACCCAAGTCAAAAGGTTGCATAACCTCCCGGCGCGCAAGCTGGTACGCCTCTGCAGTGGGGTCGGCGACCCCCGTCAAATCCGTGATCGATATCGCAACGTTGCAAGCATCGGCCACAACCTGTTGGAGTTTTTCTCCCTCCAGCCGTAATGCGGTTCGCAGGCTGTCGTGCCGGTTTACCATCTCCTGAACGCTCGAGTGAAGCGCGGTCAAGTCGAGCGATCCTCTCAGCCAGAGGCCCAGATGCACGTTGTAACCACTATTTTTCGCTTGCAGCTGATCCAGAATCCACAAACGCTGCTGTGCCAAAGATGCCGGGTAAATGTAGGTCGGGCCCGCCTGCAGAAGAAGGTCGGCTAGCCGGTTCTTCTCCTCCGCCTTGCCTGACTCCACGTCTTGGCTTCCGTACCGCATCCAATTAACCTTCCCTACTCAGAGGCACACGTTCGCCAGTTGGCTGTTGTTAGACGCTCGCTGTCGAGCCACCGTCTTGCCTGGAAGAGAGAACGAAAACTGCGATGTAAGGCAACAGCAGCAACCATATGAACTTGGGAAGGAGAATCGAGGCACACCTGTAGAAACCAGAGACGCAAGTGACATCTTAAATCCTGAACTAATCCTCAAACCTCAAAAAAATCCGGCGGACTTGCGGTCAGAGTCCAAAAAGCCAGAAAATAGTCTATCACTTTCGTTCCCGTTCCGAGAGAGCGTTTCGGCCAGAAAAAAACGCTGACTGGACTGAAATCTTCAAAATTCCCGAGCTGACCACGGGTTGAAGCAGAGAATCGCTGCAACACCGGACAGAATCACAAAAACCACCCCAAAATACTATACAGCGAACTACTGATATGACCTGCATCGCTTTTCCGGCATACTCGGTGCGCTTTTGACCGCCGGCCCTTGCCAATAAGGGTTATACTGGGTTCTTCAGGAAACTGCTGAAAGGCTTGTACAGAAGGCAGTTTCAGGACTCCGACCCTCAGTGTTAGGCGCCATCAAGGAACTCATATACAGATGACTCGATCGGCGTTTCCCGCTTCGTTCGCGCAGGAGAGACTGTGGTTTCTCGATCAACTTGATGCGGGCACAGCCGCCTATAACCTCCCGCGCGCCTTCCGGATTATCGGTCCGTTGAAGGCTGATATTCTGACGCAGGCTTTCGAAACCGTCACGCAGCGTCACGCCGCCCTGCGCACCGTCTTTGATTCGGTTGAAGGGGAAGCCCGGCAAATCGTTTTATCCCATGTGGATGTAAAGATCCCAGTCATCGACCTGACTGGTATTCCGAAAACTGAGCGCGAGTCCGAGGCTCTACGCATTGCTGGTGAGGAAGGGAAGAAGCCTTTTGACCTGAATGAAGGTCCGTTGCTTCGGCCAATCCTGGTCCACTTGGATGAGGAATTGCATCTTCTCATCTTGGTCATCCATCATATCGTCACCGACGGCTGGTCCATCGCGCTTCTGTTTGGCGAAGTGACGAAGTGTTACGCAGCTCTGGTAAAGAATGAAACCCCAGAGCTTCCCGAGCTGCCTTTGCAGTACGCCGAGTACGCGCAGTGGCAACGCGAGTACATGAGCGGCGATGTGCTCGGGAACGAGATTGAACACTGGAAACGCAAGCTGGCGGGTGCGCAAACGCTGCTTGATCTGCCCACCGATCATCCGCGCCCTAGCGGTCATAGTTGGCACGGCGCAACCGAGGAAATCAGCCTGGATGCAGCCTTTCTGGCGAAGCTGAAGGCCCTCGCGCAGACCGAGCGTTGCACTCTGTTCATGATTGCCATGGCTTCATTTCAGGCTTTGCTCTGGAGGTATACCAACCAGGAAAGCATTCTCATTGGAACTCCGATCGCCGGGCGCAGCGAAATCGAAGTTGAAAATATGATTGGGTTGTTCGTGAACACCTTGGTCTTCCGTGCTGATTTCACGCACAACCTGAGCTTTCGACAGCTGATGCAACAGGTGCGGTCATTCGCTCTGGAAGCCTACACCCACCAGGACTTTCCCTTCGAGAAACTCGTCGAGGAGCTGATCCCGCAGCGTTCCTTGGACACGCATCCGTTGTTTCAGGTGATGTTCACTTTCCAGAATATTCCAAAGCAAATTTTTGAGATTCCAGGACTGACCATCAAGGAAATGCCTTTCGAGGCTGGGATCGCCAAATACGATTTGTCCGTGGAGGTTTGGGAGAATAGTGAGTTCCACTGCCAATTCGAATACAACACTGACCTCTTCGAGCTTTCTACGATTCGCCGGATGTTGGGGCATTTCGAAAAGCTGTTGAATGCTGTGGTGGAGAATCCGGATCTGACGGTGGCGCAAATTCCCATCATGAGCGCGCGCGAGCGCCGGCAGGTGCTTGGCGATTGGAATCAGACGGCAGCCGATTATCCCAGGGATTTGCCGCTGCACAGGGCATTCGAGAATCAGGTGAATGCCTCTCCCGACGCGACAGCGTTGCGGTTTGCAGGAAGAGAGTGGAGTTATCGGCAGCTTAACCACCAGGCCAACCGACTCGCAGACCGGCTCATCAAGAATGGGATCAGGCCGGGTTCGCTGGTTGGAATTTTTCTTGAACGTTCCACGCAAATGGTGGTGGCGCTTCTAGGTGTCCTTAAAGCCGGAGCTGCCTATGTTCCCCTTGATCCCGCGTATCCGGGCGAACGGCTGCGATTCTTGATTGAGGATGCCTCGTTGTCGGGCGTCGTTACTCATCCGTCGATCATCAGTCAGCTGCCGAGTAACGCGCCGAACATTGTTGCGTTCGACATCGTTGCGTTCGACGGCGATGGCGATGGTCCGAGCGGCGCGCCCGTCGGCAATCCGTCAGTGTTGGTTTCGAGCGATCAGCGTGCTTATGTGATTTACACCTCCGGTTCAACTGGAGTCCCTAAAGGTGTGGAAGGAACGCACCGGGCCTCGATGAATCGCTTCTCCTGGATGTGGAGCACGTATCCATTCAAAGATGGAGAGGTTTGTTGCCAGAAGACGAATCTGGGATTCGTTGACTCCATCTGGGAGATCTTTGGTCCCTTGCTGGCGGGAATTCCGAACGTGATAATTCCTCAGGAGGCCGTGCGTGATCCCGAGGAGATGCTGCAGGTGCTGAGTCGTGAGCGCGTGACGCGTATCGTTCTTGTCCCGTCTTTGTTGCGCACGCTTCTGGATCATGCCCCGAATCTGCAGCATCGGTTGCCAGACCTCAAGCTCTGGTCCTGCAGTGGCGAGATTCTAGCGGCTGATCTGGCCAAACGCTTCCACCAAGCGTGTCCGCAAGCCACCTTGCTGAATATTTACGGTTCGTCCGAAGTCGCTGCGGATGTTACTTGCCACCAGGTAGGGGAGAGAGATTTAGCCTCCTTCGTAGCTATTGGTAAACCCATCAGCAACACACAAATTTATTTAGTGGACGAATTCGGCGAACCGGCCCCCATTGGCATTCGCGGCCAGATTTTTGTCGGCGGAGATAATCTGGCGCGGGGATATCTGAATCGTCCGGAGTTGACGGCAGAACGCTTCGTCACGAATTGGCTGACGCCGGAACGGTCGCCGCGTTTGTATCGCACCGGAGACCTGGGCCGTTTCCGCAGTAATGGTGAGATCGATTACCTGGGCCGAGTCGACAACCAAGTCAAGTTGCGCGGGTTGCGCATCGAGTTGGGCGAAATCGAGTCCGTGCTGGCGACGCATGCGGAGGTTGCTGAGGCGGTGGTAGTGGTGAGTGGCGAAGGCGAGCAGCAGAAGCTGGCCGCCTACCTGGTGATGCAGGACGAGAATGCAGCGCCTTCGGCGGGAGAGCTGCGGCGTTATCTGCGGACGAAACTGCCGGAACATATGGTGCCGGCAGGTTACTGGCGGGTGGAAGGGCTGCCCTTGCTGCCGAGCGGGAAGGTGAATCGGTCGGCGCTGGCGGGCAGTGGAGCAAAACCGCTGGTCGATCAGGAAGAGCTGGTGGGACCGCGGAATGAAGTAGAAGCGAAGCTGGCCGAAATCTGGCGGGAGTTGCTGCAAGTGGAGCAGGTGGGGATCGAGCAGAACTTTTTCGAGCTGGGTGGACATTCGTTACTGGTGTTGCAGGTGACGGCACGAATCCGGCGGATCTTTGAAGTGGAGTTGGCGGTGCGGAGTGTATTTGAGGCGCCGACGATTGAAGGACTGGCACTGGAGGTGGAGAAGGCGCGGGCGCTGGGCCTGAAGGCCCGTACCCCCATTTTGCAAGGCCGCCGCCAAACGGTCGAGGCCAGCCGGGAGACTTTGCTGGCGCAACTGGACAATCTGTCTTCCGCAGAATTGCAGAGTTTGCTCCAGCGAGTACTTGATGGCAAGCAGCCTGCATAGCAGGCCTGTGCAAGGGCGGGAACTGAGTTCTGATCGCCGGTACTCCGGGGTTTTCTATTATGTGCGTACATGATTTGGTGGCTCTGCAAGCTCATGCGGTTCCGGAGGCGGTTGCCATCATCAGTGGTGACAAGAAACTCACGTACGGGGAGATGAATGCGCGGGCGAACCACCTCGCTAATCTTCTAGGTTCGCGCGGGATCAAAGCGGAGGTTCCGGTTGCTCTTTTTCTGCAACGCTCTCCCGAGTTGGCAACGGCCGCCCTGGCTGTGTGGAAGGCGGGAGGTGCCTACCTGCCGCTCGATCCCAGTTATCCTCCTGCGCGTATTGCGATGTTGCTGGAGGATTCCGCCGCTCCCGTCGTGCTGACTCATTCTTCCGTGGTTAACAAACTTCCATCGGGAACTTGGCAGACGATTGTGGTTGATGCCGAGGAAGGCGAACTCGCTGAGCAACCCTTGGTTGCGCCAAGTGCCCGGAGCAATCCAGAGGACTGCGCCTATGTAATCTTCACATCGGGTTCGACTGGCCGGCCCAAAGGGGTGCAAATCACGCACGCCAACTTGCTGAATCTGGTGCGCTGGCACCAGCGCGCATTTAAGGTTACGTCGGCTGACCGGGCCGCCCTGCAATCGAGCCCCGGTTTTGATGCGGCCGTTTGGGAGTTGTGGCCGTATCTGACCATGGGCGCGAGCGTGCACGTTGTGGATGAGGCAATCCGCACCGCACCCGACCATCTTCGCGACTGGATGGTTGCGCATGGCATAACCATCAGCTTTGTTCCCACGGCTGTTGCCGAGTGTCTGGTTACCCTGCCTTGGCCAGCGAAAACCGATCTTCGCTTCTTGCTGACCGGGGCTGATACTCTCCGCCGATATCCCGCGGCTCATCTGCCCTTTGCCCTGGTTAACAATTACGGTCCCACGGAGTGTACGGTGGTTGCAACTTCTGGAGAAATTCGTCCTGCTGGCGAGTCCAAAGTGCTCCCCTCCATTGGACGAGCTATCGACAACGCTGAGATCCATATTGTAGATGAGCACCTGAATCGCGTACCCGACGGCACTCCTGGCGAACTGCTGATCGGAGGCGCCGGTGTCGGACGCGGATATCTGAATCTGCCTGAACTGACGGCGCAGAAATTTGTACCTGATCATTTCAATGAGGCCGCAGGCGCGCGTCTTTACCGCTCGGGCGATCTGGCTCGCATTCTTCCTGACGGCCAAATTGAATTTCTGGGACGGATCGATGAACAGATCAAGATCCGCGGATATCGCATTGAACCGGGCGAAATTACTGCGGCCCTGGACCGGCATCCAGCCATCAGTTCGAGCTGCGTCGCGGCTTATACGGGCGAGTCGGGAGAGGCGCGTCTGGCCGCATATATCGTCCCTAAATCGAAGGTCGAACCAAATGCCGCCGAACTGCGCGCCTTTCTTGGGAGCTGTCTGCCTGAGTACATGGTGCCTTCGACATTTGTAAAACTTACGAGTATACCGGCATCTGCGCATGGCAAAGTGGATAGGGCGGCGCTTCCGAAGCCTACCTCGGAGAACCAACTGAGTGACCTTGCCTTCGCAGCGCCGCAATCTGAAATTGAGCAATGGCTGGCGGGTTTCTTGATTGCTCTGCTCGGAGTGGATCGAGTCAGTAGAGACGATAACTTTTTCAGCCTGGGCGGCCATTCGTTAATGGGAGCGCAACTGATTGCAAAGGTTTATCAGAGGTTCGGAGTGGAACTCTCGCTGAGAAGCCTTTTTGACCATCCTACAATTGCTGAAATCTCCTCCGAGATCGAGCGGTTACTTTACGCGAAGGTGGCGACGATGAGCGACGAGGAAGCACAACGAATCCTCGAATCGCTCCCCGGAATCCCGGCATGACCGCGGCCAGCGCGCCACCCTCGGTCCCGCCCGCTGAAGATCGCACGCTTAGTCTTTATCAACTGCTCGACCCGGAAGTTCTGGCGAACCCGTATCCTCTCTATCACAAACTGCGCAGCCAGGACCCGGTGCATTGGGATCCTTTTCTGCACGCGTGGGTCGTGACCCGGTATGCACATGTAGTTCATGTGCTGCATCAGTATTCCGCCAATCGCACCCCCACGCCAGAACAGCTGAGCGCATTGAACCTGTCGGCTCTCAATCCGATTGCCGAGGTCATGGTGCGACAGATGTTGTTTCTGGATCCCCCGGATCACACTCGCCTGCGCACGCTCGCCTCCGCTGCCTTTACGCCGCGCCGAGTGGAACAACTTCGCTCGCACATTCAGGATGTAATGGATACGCTCCTGGACGCCGTCGTTTCCAAGGGATCGATGGATGTGATTGCAGACTTTGCCGGTCCAGCGCCAGCGATCGTGACTGCCGAGCTGCTGGGTGTGCCTGCCGCTGACCACGTTCAGCTCAAGGAATGGTCGCAGGATTTTGCCGAGATGCTGGGCAATTTCCAGCACAATCCGGATCGATTTTCGCGGGTACTGCGGAGTGTCGAAAGTTTGTGCGGCTACTTTCGCTCAGCAATGCGAGAACAGACGTCGCACCCGCGTGAGGGTCTGGTCCAGGCTATGATGAGCGCCGAGATCGAAGGCGCCCGGTTCACAGAAGAAGAAATCATCGCCAATCTGATTGTTACGATGGTCGGCGGCCTGGAAACCACTACAAACCTGATCGGCAACGGTGTGCTGACTCTGCTGCGCCATCCGGTTGAATTGGATCGCCTGCGTGCAGACTCTTCTCTGATTCCCAGCGCGGTGGAAGAATTGCTTCGATACGAAAGTCCCAGCCAGCACACCGCTAGACTGGCTCCCTCCGACGTCGAGCTCGGAGGCAAACAGATTCGAAAGCGGCAAGCCGTAATCGCGGTAATGGGCGCGGGCAACCGCGATCCTGAACGATTTCCAGAACCTGATCGGCTGGATATCACGCGCAAGAACAATCAGCATCTGGCATTTGGTTGGGCCGCGCATTTTTGCTTTGGCGCGGCGTTGGCGCGACTGGAAGGCCAAATCGCATTCCGCACAATGCTTCGGCGTCTGCCTCAACTGAGACTGAATGCGCAAGGCCCGCTGGTGTGGCGTCACAATCTTGGGCTGCGGGGATTAACGGCACTGCCGGTAGAATTTGCTGCGAGCGATGCAAAGCAGAACCTCGGTTTGTCTAACTAAGGGCGATACAAAGTGGGACCTGAATACTCCGACGCAAAACGGAAGTTGCTGGAAAAGTATTTTCGCGGCGAGCTGGGCTTTCAGCGCGCGGCTCAGCAGATTCCACGACGCCAGCCCGGCGAAATCGTCCCCTTGTCATATGCACAAGAGCAGGTGTGGCTGCACGCTCAGCTGGCTCCCGAAATTCCGCTCTATAACGAACCGGTTACGATTCATTACTCAGGGCCGTTGAATGTCAGTGCCCTGGAACTAAGCTTCAATGAGATTCTCCGCCGCCACGAAGCCTGGCGAACCTGTTTCACAGTAGTGGATGGGCAGCCGGTGCAGGAAGTCAGGCACAATCTCTCCGTCTCACTTCCCGTAATAGACCTTCGCAGTCTCCCGCGAGAGCAACGCGAAGCAAAGGCCGTCGCACTCGCCACCGCGGATGCCAGAGTCCCTCTCGATCTTGAGCAGGTTCCACTTTTTCGAGCAAGGCTGATTCGTCTCGACGAACAGGAGCACCGCCTTTATCTGACGCTCAGCCACATCATTTTCGATGGGGTAGCGATTTATCGTGTATTCCTGCCTGAACTGGCGATACTCTACGAAGCCTACGCGGCCGGAGCGACATCGCCCTTATCAGAGCTGAATATTCAGTATCCGGATTTTGCCTGCTGGCAACGCCGAAACGTCACGCGTGAGGTTCTGGCAAAAGACCTTGAGTACTGGCGCGCAAGACTTAGTGGTCCATTGCCCGAAAGTTATTTACCTACCGACCGCCAACCGGGACGATCGCAGTCGTTTCGCGGTTCGATGTACCCGTTCAGCTTGAGCCCGATCCTGACCACGGGATTGAGAGAGTTCTGCCGTACCGAAGGAGTCTCTCTCTTTCACGCATTGCTGGCGAGTTTCGCCGCATTGCTCTATCGCTACTCCGGGGAAGAGCGCATTCCAATTGGAAGTGTCACCGCCGGCCGCGACACTCCGCAGACGCTGCCCCTGCTGGGATATTTTCTTAACACCGTAGTTCTTCCCGCTGACCTATCAGGAAATCCCAGTTTTCGAACTCTGGTCCGTCGCGCACGCGATTTGACTATCGAGGCGCTGGATCATGACAGTGTGCCTTTTGAGTACCTGGTTCGCGAGCTGCGCGCGCAGCGGAATCCCGGACGAAACCCGCTCTTCCAGGCACTGTTCTCGCTCGAACCGCCTCTGCCCGAAGTCGATTCCGCCTGGCGTCTGACTCAGATGGACGTGGATACGGGAGCTTCAAAATATGACCTTTCCCTGGAATTAGATGAGCGCAGCGAAGAAGTGCTGGCTCGCTTCCATTACAACACCGACCTGTTCGACGCTGCCACGATAGTTCGTATGGCGGCCCAGTGGCAAAGACTGCTCAAGGGCACTGTCGCGGATCCGGACCAGAGGATCTCAGAGTTGCCGCTATTGACAACCGATGAGCGGCGCCAAATTGTGGTCGACTGGAATAACACCGAAGTTGACTTGCCCGGCGAACAGACCGTCCACAAATACTTTGAGGAGCAGGCAGAGAGGTCCCCCGGGGCCGCAGCCGTGGCGTTTGAAGGCAAGTCTCTGACTTACGGCGAACTTGACTCTCAGGCCAACCAAGTTGCGCGCTGTTTGAGAGAGCTGGGAGTCGGTCCGGAGGTTGTGGTCGCGCTCTATTTTGAGCGGTCCATCGAAATGCTGGTCGGGATACTCGGTGTACTGAAGGCTGGTGGCGCGTGCCTGCCGCTCGATCCAGCCCATCCTGCCGGTCGGCAGGCCTTCATGCTGACAGAAACGCAGGCACCGGTTTTGCTGACCCACTCGCGGTTCGAGAGCCAGGTGCCTAGTGGCAAGGCGCAGATAATCTGTATCGATACCTTTACCTCAAGTAAGGTCCACTCGTCGTCGCCACCATGCGAGGTAAACCCAGACAATACCGCGTACGTTATCTACACCTCGGGTTCGACTGGTCAACCCAAGGGCGTTCGGGTTCTGCACCGGGGGATGGTGAATTCAACATTCGCTCGCATCGCGTTTTACCCCGAGGCGGTGAAGTGTTTTTTGCTTCTGTCATCGTTCACCTTTGACAGCTCTCTGGCAGGAATTTTCTGGACTCTGAGCGTCGGCGGCACCCTGGTTCTTCCTCCCGACCAGTCTCGATGGGAGTTGGACTCCCTCAGTCGCTTGGTGGAGAAGCACCAGGTGTCTCACCTTCTGTGTGTGCCCTCGCTGTACAAAACCCTGATTGAGAGCAGCCCAAGCGACCGCTTGGCTTCGCTGAAGGTTGCGATAGTCGCCGGAGAGTCTTGTCCCGTAACTTTAGTGAAGGATCATTTTAGTCGATTACCGCATGCGGCTCTCTACAACGAGTACGGTCCCACCGAGGCAACTGTGTGGTGCTCTGTCTACCGGTGCGAACCGAAGGACGAATCGAATCGGGTTCCGATCGGACGACCCATCGCGAACACGCAATTGTATGTTCTGGATTCTCACCTGCAGGTCGTGCCCGTGGGAGTGCCGGGGGAATTACACGTTGGAGGCGCGGGCCTGACTGGCGGCTATTGGAACCGCCCGGACCTCACCGCCGAGCGGTTCATTCCGAATCCCTTCGGTCCAACTCCGGGTGCACGCCTGTATAAGACGGGCGACTTGGCCCGCTTCTTGCCAGATGGAAATATCGAGTATTTAGGACGTATCGACCATCAGGTGAAGGTCCGGGGCTTCCGGATCGAGCTAGGAGAAATCGAAGCCGCACTTCTTGGCCATCCTGCTGTACGGGAAGCGGTGGTGATCGCACGGGAAGACACTCCCGGCGACAAACGGCTGGTGACTTATTACACGGCAGTGGAAACAAGCGCACCAAATGCAGCAGCCTTGGATGCGGAACAGTTACGGGCGCTTCTGCTGGCGCGTCTTCCGGAGTATATGGTGCCGGCGGCGTACGTGCGACTGACGTCGATGCCGCTAACTCAAAACGGAAAGCTCGACCGCAAAGCGCTGCCAGCGCCGGAAGCGGATGCTTACGCGGTACATGGCTACGAAGCACCACGGGGCGAGATTGAGAGCGCACTGGCCGCCACCTGGGGCGACGTTCTCAAACTCGACCGCGTCGGGCGGCATGACAACTTTTTCGAACTCGGCGGACACTCCCTGCTGGCCGTGATCCTGATCGAGCGCATGCGCCGCCAAGGCCTGCAGGTTGATGTGCGTGCGCTGTTTGCTGCTTCGACGCTGGCTGAGTTGGCGGCCACCGTCGAGGCGAAGGCCAACATCATCGCGATCCCGCCGAACCGGATTCCGGCAGAGTGCACGGCTCTCACCCCGGAGATGTTGCCGCTCGCAAAGCTTACCCAGGACGAGATTGATCAGGTGGTTGAAAGCGTGCCGGGGGGAGTAGCGAACGTGCAGGATATCTATTCCCTGGCCCCGCTGCAGGAAGGAATTCTGTTTCATCATCTGATGAGCGGCGAAGGCGACCCTTACCTATTGGCCACTCTTCTCAGCTTCGACACGCGGGAACGATTGGACGGGTATCTGAAGGCTGTGCAGTCGGTGATCAACCGCAACGATATCCTGCGCACGGCCGTGATGTGGGAAGGTCTCTCCCAACCAGTGCAGGTTGTCCAGCACAGGGCAGGGCTACAGATTCAAGAGATTGAACTCGATCCGGCCGACGGCGCGGTAAGCGAGCAATTGTATGCACGATTCGATCCCCGGCAATGCCGCATTGACCTGCGCCAAGCGCCGTTGCTGCGGGCTTATATCGCATTCGATAAAGGCCAGAATCGCTGGCTGATGATGCAACTGCTGCATCACATCCTTGCCGATCACACCACCATGGAAGTGATGCAGGAGGAGATCCAGGCGCATTTGCTGGGACGAGCAGAGCAGTTACCGGGACCCTTGCCCTTTCGAAACCTCGTGGCGCAAGCCCGGTTGGGGGTGAGCAAAGAGGAACATGAGGCGTTTTTCCGGAAGATGCTCGCAGATGTGGAAGAACCCACGACTCCGTTCGGATTGTTCGATGTGCAGGGTGACGGTACGGGGATCGAGGAAGCACGCGTGGCACTGGACGCACGGCTCGCCGGGCGAGTTCGAGAACGCGCCCGCAAACTGGGGATAAGCGCGGCGAGCCTGTGTCATCTGGCCTGGGCACGCGTACTCGCCAAAGTTTCGGGACGCGAAAATGTGGTGTTCGGCACGGTTTTGTTTGGAC